>JAYVMK010000418.1:0-17902 GCA_043758995.1 Lichenibacterium sp.
CCGGCACACGGCCGCGACCCGCCTCGAGACGCGCGATCTGCACGGGCGACAGGAGCTTGGCCCCGGTCTCAGCCGCGATGCGGCCGGCCGTCTCCAGCGCGCCCGCGCGCAAAGCCAAGTGGCCGAGCAGGATGCCGGCCCGCGGTCCAGCCTTGCGGATCGCCTCGGCGGCGGCGGCGATCCGCTCCTCCGATACGGCGCGGGGGGCCGGGATCTTGGCCGGCACCACGTCTCCCGCGCCCGAGACCTCGCCCCAGGCGCTGTCGGCGGGAAGGATCAGCGTGGCGACTCCGGGATGGGTGCGGGCCGCCACGATGGCGGCCTCGGCGGCGGGACCGACATCGGCCGGGCCGGTGCAGCGACGCAGCCAATGCGACATGGGGCGGGCGAGGCTGTCGATGTCGCTCGTCAGCGGCGCGTCATAGGCGAGGTGGTAGCCGGCGTGATCCCCCACGACATTGACGATCGGGGTGCGGGCGCGGCGCGCGTTGTGAAGGTTGGCGAGACCGTTGGCGAGACCGGGTCCGGTATGGAGCAGCGTAGCGGCGGGTTTGTCGGACATGCGGGCGTAGCCGTCGGCCGCCGCCGTCACCACACCCTCGAAGAGGCCCAGCACGCAGCGCATCTGGGGCCGGCGGTCGAGCGCCGCCACGAAATGCATCTCCGACGTGCCCGGATTGGCAAAACACACGTCTACCCCATTGCCCAGCAGCGTATCGCAGAGGCGGTCCGCTCCATTCATGGCCTTCTCCTTCCCGGCAATCCCGGTCTACGGCCGCAGGGGCCATGGCGTCAGGGCAGCGCCGGCGGTCGCCGCCGCGCGTTGCCTCGCTCCCTTTTAGCGCCGATGGTCGGGGCCGATGCAAGCGGGAGCGGAGACGCGTTGTGATCCTGGGGCTGACGGGCTCGATCGGCATGGGAAAGTCGACCACGGCGGCGATGTTCCGTGACGCCGGCATCCCGGTCTTCGATGCCGATGCCTGCGTGCACGCGCTCTATCGCGGAGCCGCCGTCGCGCCCGTCGAGGCGGCCTTTCCGGGCGTGACCCGGGACGGCGCGGTGGATCGCGAGCTGTTGCGCCAGCGCGTGTTCGGCGACGCCACCGCGCTCCGGCGCCTCGAGGCCATCGTCCACCCCCTGGTGCGGGCGGAGCGGGCCGCCTTCCTGGCCGAGACCGAAGCCTCCGGAGCGCCGCTCGTGGTGCTCGATATCCCCCTCCTCTACGAGACCGGCGAGGACAGGGCCGTCGATGCCGTCGCGGTGGTCTCGGCGCCCGAGCCTGTGCAGAAGGCCCGCGTGATGGCTCGCCCCGGCATGACCGAGGCGCGCCTTTCCGCTATCCTGGCCCAGCAGGTGCCGGATGCCGAGAAGCGGGCGCGGGCGCGTTTCGTCATCGAGACCGGTACAGGTCTCGCCGAGACGCGGGCCCGGGTCGCCGAAGTGATCGCGACGCTGAAGACGGAACAGGACGGCTGATGCGCGAAATCGTGCTCGATACCGAGACCACGGGGCTCGATCCCAAGGCGGGCGACCGCCTCTGCGAGATCGCCGGGATTGAGATCATCAACCACATCCCGACCGGCGCGCGCTATCACGTCTTCATCAACCCCGAGCGCGACATGCCGGAGGGCGCCTTCAAGGTCCACGGGCTCTCGGCCGAGTTCCTGGCCGGCCATCCCGTCTTCGCGCATCACGTCGATCAGTTCCTCGACTTCGTGCGCGGCGCGAAGCTCGTGATCCACAATGCCGAATTCGACATGCGCTTCATCAATCACGAACTCGGCCTGTTGAAGCGGCCGCCGATCGGCATGGACGACGTCATCGACACGCTCGCCATGGCGCGTCGCCGCCATCCCGGCGCTCCGAACTCGCTGGATGCGCTCTGTTCCCGCTACCGGATCGACACGTCGAAGCGCGTCAAACATGGCGCCATGATCGATGTGGAACTGCTGGCCGAGGTCTATGCCGAACTCTCCGGCGGCCGGCAGACGAGTTTCGGCCTCGGGCCACGCAGCGTTCAGCCGCAGGGCGTCGGGTCGATCGCCGTCCCGTTGCGCCGTCCTGCCCCACTGCCTTCCGTGCTCACGCGTGCCGATGAGGCCGCTCATGCGGCCTTCGTCGAGGGCATGGGATCCAAAGCGATCTGGCTGCAATACGCCATGGAGTCCGAGCAGCCTCGGTCAGCGACCGGCTGAGGCGGTATTCAGAGGACGGTCGTCGTCCGTCCTGCTTCGGAGGTCCGCGGCGCCAAACGTTCGACCGGCCGGATCGAAGAGATCGATGCGCGGTGATCACGGGCGACCTCGCTCTGTTCCTCAGTGCGCGGGGAAACCTTCGGGCCACCAGTCTCGCGACTCGAGCTGTTCCAGGGTGGACGGCGGCTCGACGGGAACATGTCGCAAGTCCAGCTTGGTCTCGAACGCCGCATCGGATCGGGCCTTCTGTAGGCCTTGGCAAAGGCTTCCTCGCGCTTCGGATTAAGCCCTGGATTGTCCTCGAAAAGATCCACGACGCTACCGCGCTCGCGGTTGATCGTGTTCTCCCAGCTGGCCGTAGCCTTCTCCGGCTGCTTCATCTGTTTCAGCAGATGCATCGCGATGAGGGCGTAGGACGAGCGAAGCGCGAACAGCTGCGATTTGCCCAACGCCTCGACCTCCTCGACCAGGTGAGCGGTATCGAGCGAGGTGTAAGGACCGTTCTTGAGATGACCGGCCTGTTCATCGATTCAAGCGCTGAAGTCCCGGTCGTAGAGGTCGGCGTCGCTTCGGGTACGGACTCTATCCATCCGATCCTCCTGTGGTCCGCGACCTGTCGGCCACGGGTCTCCATGGACCGAGCCAGACTGTCGGCGGCAACAACGACCGGACCCCAGCGCCTTCTACCATGACCTTCCAGAGGCCATCGTAAGCCCCATAGACGGCACTCGCGCGGAAGGCGAGAGCCGCAGCAATGCGGCGATCAACTGGCATTCTCGGCGGGGTGCGGGACACTCCTCGTCGTCCTGCCCGCAACACCGCGTCGAGGTGCGTGCATGAGATGTCACGTCGCCCAGGGCGCCGCCGACAGACCTTGGGCCAGGTATGACATCAGCGCCGTTACCCGTGCCGGCCGGGGCTCGCCGGGTGGCGTCACGAGATGCAAGGCGATGGGCGGCGGCGACCAGTCCGGCAGGACGCGCACCAGCGTTCCGGATTGAAGCGCCTCCCAGATGAGGAAGTCCGGCTGCACCGCGAGGCCGAGCCCGCCCTTGAGCGCCGGCACCAAAGCATCGGCATTGTTGGCCCGAAGCGCACCGGACGGCACCACCACGGCCTCGTGCCCGGCGCGGTCGGTGAAGCGCCAGCGATCGGTCGACGGCAGATAGGCGTAGCCGAGGCACGAGTGACGGGCGAGGGCGTCGGGATGGTCGGGCCGTCCGTGCCGATCGAGATAGGCCGGCGCCGCCACGAGCGATCGACGGACCGCGCAGAGTTTTCGCGCGCGCAGCGACGAATCCGGCAGCGCCGCGATGCGCAGCCCGATGTCGAACCCCTGGCCGACGAGATCGACGACGGCATCGTCGAGATGCAGGTCGACCGAGATCGCGGGATGACGGGCCAGGAAATCAGGCAGCAGCGGCGCGACATGCATGACGCCGAAGGACATGGGCGCGGCGAGCCGCACGAGCCCCCGCGGCTCGGCGGCGCCGGCGCTGGCGCGTGCTTCGGCGGCCTCGCCATCGGCCAGGATCCGCGCCGCGCCCTCCCGCGCCTCGAGCCCGGCCGGCGTGAGGGAGAGCCTGCGCGAGGTGCGATGGAACAGGCGGGTGCCGATCCGAGCCTCGAGCCGCCCGATCGCTTTCGAGACGGTGCCCTTCGACACACCGAGATCGGCGGCGGCTCGATTGAACGACCCCACCTCGGCCACTTTGGCGAAGATCGCCCAGGCTTCGAAGTCGGGGAGGCGCATCGGTGAACTCCGGGAAACGATGAGTTTCCATCGTTTCTATTTCGCGACGGATGGGCAAGGGCCAGATTGGCTCCATCGACAGGCCGAGGCGCGGCCTTGTCAGGGAGACGAACCATGTCCCAGTCCGGCCTTCACCACGTTACGGCCTTCTCCGGCCCGGTCGCCCGCAATCTCGATTTCTACAGAAACGTGCTCGGGCTCCGGCTCGTCAAGAAGACCGTCAATTTCGACGATCCCGGCACCTATCACCTCTACTATGGTGACGAGACCGGCCAGCCCGGCACCATTCTGACCTTCTTCCCCGTGGAGCATGCGGCGCCCGGTCGTGTCGGGCTCGGCGAGACGCAGGAAACCGCCTTCCGGGTGCCGCGCTCGTCGATCGGCTGGTGGACACACCGCCTCCTGTCCAAGGGCGTGTCGCACGAAGCGCTGGCCCAGGTCTTCGGCGAGCCCGTGCTCCGCTTCCGCGACCCGGACGGCATGATGCTGGCGCTGGTCGGTGTCGACGATGCCGGCGAGGCACGGGCCTGGAGCGACGGCGACGTTCCGGCCGAACACGCCATCCGGAGCCTGCACGGCGTGACGCTGCTGCTCGGAGAGGCGGACCTCACGGCAGCGGTGCTGACGGACGTGTTCGGGTTCCGCGAAGCCGGGCGCGAGGGCTCGGCGACGCGCTATCTCGGAAACGCTCCGTTCGGTGCCGCCGTGACGCTGCGCGCCGTCGGCAATTTCATGCAGGGCCGCACCGGCGCCGGTTCGGTCCACCACATCGCCTTCCGGGCCGCCGACGATGCCGCGCAATCCGAGATGACGCGCCGGCTGAGCGAGGAGCATGGCCTGTCGGTCACCGAGCAGCGCGATCGGCAGTACTTCCGCTCGGTCTATTTCCGCGAGCCCGGCGGCGTGCTGTTCGAGATCGCCACCGACTCGCCCGGTTTCGCCGTCGACGAACCGGTCGAGGCGCTGGGCCAGGCGCTGAAACTGCCGGCCGGGCTGGAGAAGCGCCGCGCCGCCATCGAGGCCGCGCTGCCCAAGGTGGCGTGATCCGCTCCTGCAGGAGGACGAACCATGAGTGAGACGAATCTCGGCCTTGTGCATCGCTTCGAGGCCGGCCGACCCGACCGGCCGCCGGTGCTGCTGCTCCATGGCACCGGTGGCGACGAAACGGACCTTCTGCCGCTCGGCCGGGCGGTGGCGCCGGGCTCCGCCCTGCTGTCGCCGCGGGGCGCCGTGCTGGAGAAGGGCATGCCGCGGTTCTTCCGGCGTCTCGCCGAGGGCGTCTTCGATGAGGAGGATCTGCGCCGCCGGGCGCAGGACCTCGCCGCCTTCGTCGCGGCGGCCCGTCAGCGCTATGGGCTCGCGGCGCCTCTGGCCCTCGGCTTCTCCAACGGGGCGAACATCGCGGCTGCCCTCCTGCTGCTGCAGCCGGAGGTCCTCGCGGGCGCCGTGCTGGTGCGTCCCATGGTGCCGCTCGTCGACCCGCCACCGGCGGATCTTGCCGGCCGGCCCGTGCTGATGCTGTCGGGCGCCGCCGATCCGATCGTGCCGGCCGAGAATGTGGCCCGCCTCGCGGCCCAATTGACCGCAGCCGGAGCCTCCGTCGACCACCGCGTGCTGCCGACCGGACACGGCTTGTCGCAGGCCGACGTAGACCTCGCACGTTACTGGATGGAGGCCCGCTGAGCCGCTGGACTCAATGGCGGAGGCGCGGTGGTCACCTCATGTGAGGGGAGTGAAGTCTGGCGGAAGCGGCACACGCGCCTCGGCCGGCAGGCGCGTGCGCGGGCCCCGGCAAGCCGACGAAGGAGGGTGCGGTTTCGCGTGTGTCATCGCCCCGTTCGCCGCGTTTGGTCAGCGGCGCCGTGACCGGCTCCGCTCCCTCGTCGAGCAGGGCCGACCACAGCGCATAACCTTGACTCTGCTGAGGGACATCCCGCGAGAAGCGCTCGAGATGCCGGCGGCCGAGCGTCAGAACCGCGGGATCGGCAAGGGTCCGGCCTGCGTTCTCACAAGCGACGAGGTGCCCGTAGCGCTGGTTGCGGTCACGAAAGCCACCGGCCTCCGTGGCGCTCTCCCGCCCGTCTCGCCGGGATCCTAGACGCGGTCGCGAAGAACCCGCAACGCCCCGCGGCCGGCTTGCCGCTCCCGGCCCGAGGCTTTACGACTGCGACGCCAACCAGGGGTGCCGTACCATGACCGACGACGTCTTCGCCGAGGCCTGCCGCTACGGCATCATGCCGGTCATCGCCATCGAAGACGCCGCGCATGCCATTCCGCTCGCCGATGCGCTGGCGGAGGGCGGGCTGCCGGTGGCCGAAGTCACGTTCCGCACCAAGGCGGCCGCCGACGTCATGGCCAAGATGACGAGCGAGCGGCCGAACTTCACCGTCGGCGCCGGCACCGTGCTGGATCTCGACTCGCTGCAGGCGGCGCGCCAGAGCGGCGCCAAATTCGGACTCGCCCCGGGCTTCGATCCCGCCATCGTGCAGGAAGCCATGGCCGCCGGCTGGGCCTTCGCCCCCGGCATCATGACGCCCTCGGAACTGTCAGCGGCCATTCGGCTCGGCTGCCGCCTGTGCAAGTTCTTCCCCGCCGGCACGGCGGGCGGCCCGAAGGCGCTGGCCGGCATCTCCGCCCCCTTCGCCCATCTCGGCATGCGGTTCATCCCGACCGGCGGCGTCACGGTCGACAATCTCGGCGAGTGGTTGCAGATGAAGGTCATCGCGGCCGTCGGGGGCACCTGGATCGCCAAGACGGAGGACATCCGCGAAGGCCGCTGGGCCGAGATCACCCGCAACGCCAAGGCGGCTGTCGCGGCGGTGAAGCGGGTCCGGCCCTGAGCCCCCTGCCCCACGCCGTCACGTCTTTCTTCGGCGCCGATCCCGACCGCTTCCGCTTTCGTGCCGCCGATGCCACGCGCGCCGGCGTCGATCGCGTCCTGAGCCTGGGCCTCGCCGAGGCCGCGAAAATCTTCACCCGCTTCGACGCCGACCGCGCCTTCGCGGTGGCGCGCGCCGTCGACCTCCGCCATCGCGCCGGGGAACACCTGCCGCTGCGCGGGCTGCGGGTGTCGATCAAGGACCTCTTCGACGAGGCCGGCACCATCACGACGGCCGGCTCCGCCCTGCTGCGCGACACGGCACCTGCCGCCGCCGACGCACCCGTCGTGGCCCGGCTCCTGGCCGCCGGGGCGGTGCCTTTCGGCCGCACCACGATGAGCGAATTCGCCTATTCGGGCGTGGGGCTGAACCCCCATTACGGCACGCCCGGCAATGCCCGAGACCCGGCCCGCATCCCCGGCGGCTCGAGTTCGGGGGGCGGCGTGTCGGTCGGGCTGGGGCTCTGCGACGCGGCGCTCGGCTCCGATACCGGCGGCTCGATCCGAATCCCGGCGGCCTTGAACGGTCTCGCAGGCTTCAAGCCGAGCCAGCACACGGTCCCGCTGACGGGCGGATTTCCGCTCTCGGGCAGCTTCGACAGTTTCGGACCTATCGCCCCGACGATCGCCATCTGCGCCGCCGTCCACGCCATCCTGTCCGGCGAGCCGCGGCCGGACGCCCGCCGCCGCAGTGTCGCGGGCCTGCGCATCGGCGTCGTGTCGACGCTGCTGGCCGACGATCTCGACGAGACGGTCGGCAACCACTACGGCCGCGCCCTGGCGGAGCTCTCGCGGGCCGGAGCCTCGTTGCGCGACGTCGCGGTGCCTTGCTTCGCCGGTGGGAGCACCATCAACGCCAGCATCGTGGCGGCCGAGGCTCATGCCATCCACGCCGGGCATCTCGATCGGCTGGAGAGTGTCGGCGACCCGCGCGTCCTGCGCCGCATCCACGCCGGCGCCGAGGTCTCACGGGAGGCGTTGGCCGAAGCTCACCGCGCCCGCGCTGCCGCCAAGGCGGAGTTCGACACCATCTGTCAGGCGTTCGACGTTCTGATCGCCCCGACCCTGCCAGTGGTTGCGCCCACGATCGCGGCGGTCGAGCGCGATTTCGACCGGCTGAACGCGCTGATGCTGCGCAATCCTTCGCGCGTCAACCTCGTCGACGGCTGCTCCGCCACCCTGCCGATGAGCGGCCCCGACGGCCTCGCCACCGGCCTCATGCTGATGGGCCGCAACGGCGACGACTGGTCCGTGCTGTCCGTCGCCGAAGCCGTGGAGGCCGTGCTGGCGCGCCCGTGACGCTCCGGTCACAACCGAAACGACCAGCTCGGCCGCATTTCCTCAATCCGACCCCGCCATGACGCTTGCGACCTGGGCGGCCCGCGCCCGATCGAGGCGCGCCACCAGCGCATCGGCCGACAGCGCCGGATATCGGACCCGCGCGAAGGCCAGCCAGGCATCGCGGTAACGGAGCCAGCTGCGCTCGGACGAGACGAGCCCGGCGGCGGTGATCGACGTGGTTCGGGCCAGGCCGGGAACCCGTGCCATCAGTCCCGCAAAGGCGGCGTCGAGGGCCTCCTGGGCCGCTTTGGCGTCGGCGGACGAAGCCGCCGCGACCCGTCCCGCCTCGGCATCGGCCAAGAGACTCATGAAGTCGCGCTCCGCCTGTTCCTCGGCCGCCACCGTGGCGGGCCCACGGCCGGAGCCCGACCGGTCACCCTCGGCCTGTCCGCGCGCATCGACGAAAGCCGCCAAGGCTCGTTTCAACGGCGCGTAGGCGGCCCGGTCCGCCGCGCTCCAGCCTGCCGAGAGCGCCGCGAAGCTCTTGGCCCGGTCGGAGCGCTGGATCAGTTGCGCGTGGTCGGCGCAGATCCCGCGCATCATGTCGCTCGCGGCATCGTCGCAGAGGCTGAAATCGATGCCGGTCCAACCCTCGTCCTTCAGCCGTGCGAGGTGGTGCACGCGCGCATCGATCTCCTGCGGCGTGCCCCCGGCACGACAGGCCAGCGCCGTCGCGACGTCGAGGTCACGACGTGCCCCGAGGCCGTTGGCGTAGACCATCATCAGCGTCCGGTCGCCCGTGAAGCCGAAATCCGTCACCTGCGGGTCGGCGGTCCGGGTCTCGACGAAGGAGCAGAGCCGCGCCGCACGGGGATCGGCGGCCCGGCCGATCCCGTAGAACAGCGCCTCCGACGAGCAATCGGCGAGAGACGCCGCCTCGGCCGGCGTCGGCGCGTCCTCCACGGGAGGAGCCACGTCCTGGAGCGTGTGGCAGATCGCGCGGGACGCCGCATAGGCGGGGGCACCGGCCGAGCGCGGATCGGCTCCCCAGTCGAGCGTCTTGGCCCGCACGCTGCCCGACGAGAGAAGCAGCGCCACGATGCCGAGGTGCAGAGCCGTACGGACTGGGTTCTCCACGGCCGCCCTCGCCCTAGACGGCGTCGAGGTCGTGCTCGGTATTGTCGAGCACGGCATTCATGGCGGCCCGGGCGCGAGTGCCGTCGCGGGCCCGAAGGGCGTCGAGCACGGAGCGGTGCGCCGCAACCGAGCGCGCCTGATCCGCCGTGACGCTATTGGTGGCGCGAAGAGAGGCCCGAAGCGCCGCCGCGATGCTGGCCACGAGTCCGTCGAGCACGATATTGCGGGACGCCGCGATGATGCCGCCGTGGAAGGCGAGATCCGCCTCGCAGCAGGCCTCGAGATCGTGCGGCAACGCCGCCGCCATGGCGTCGAGCGATGCCGCGATGGCGTCGAAGTCCCGGTCGGTGGCGCGCAGCGCGGCGAGTTCGGCAGCCGCGGGCTCGATGATGCGTCGCGTTTCGAGTAGGCCGGCCATCAGGGGTCGATCGTGCAGCACATCGGGATGCCAGGCCAGGAGGTCGGGGTCGAGCATGTGCCAATCGGCCCGCGGCCGGATGCGAGCGCCGACGCGCTGACGGCTTTCGATCAGGCCTTTGGCGGCGAGGGTCTTGACGGCCTCCCGGATGGAGGACCGGCTGACCTCGAACCGGGCCGCCAGCAGATCCTCATTCGGAAGCGGGTCGCCCGGTGCCAGGGTACCGCCCAACACGTCGCGGGCCAGTACGCCGACGATCTGGCCGTGGATGCGAGCACCGGCGGGCTTCGGCGGAACGATCGGACCCTCCCTCGAGCGCGGTGTCGGGCACCGGACCTCTGACCCCGGGTCTCTCGCCCGGTTCGTCCCTCACTTGTGCCGGTCCAGGCTGCGGAGCGCAAGCGTGTCCGTTCAGGCACCTTGCAGCTTTAAGGGCTGGCCCTTGTCAGACCGGCAGTTCGGTGACTGCTTGACCGTCTCCCTCGGCATCCTCCGTCGCGCGTTCCGTGCCGGCGCGTCGCGCGGCGAGGCGGTCGACATCGTCACGAAGCAGGGGTACGCGCCGGGGCCTGAAGCTTTCGCCGCCGGACACGATTCGGACAAGCCGATCGGAGCGGAACATCCGAAAATCCTGGCGAAGCACGCACCAGGCCAGCACCGTCACGCACCGGTCGGTGTAGACCAGGGTGAGCGGCAGGATCGTGCGCTCACTCAGCGCGCCGGAACCATCCCGATAGTGGATGGTCACCGCCTCCTCGCGCGAGCAGGCGGAGCGCAGGGGCGACAGGTCGATTCCATCCCGATAGCGCGGCTCGGGGCGGAAGACCCGTGCGATCGCGTGGACGAGTTGCCGCTCGCGCTCGCCGGGCAGGACTGCGGCGACTTTGGCGAGAACTGAACGCGCAGCGCGGGCAAGGTGCTCGTCGCCCATGGCCTGCACCTCGGCCAAGCCCAGGGCCAGAGCCTCGATCTCTCCTTCGTCGAACATCTGTGGCGGCAGGGCCGGATCTTCGGTCAAGCGATACCCGAACCCGCGCTCGCCTTCGATGCCCGCACCGGCAGAGCGTAGGGCGACGATGTCGCGATAGAGCGAGCGGGGCGACACGCCGGTCTCTTCAGCCAGGCGGGCGGCCGTCACCGGCGCTGGAAGGGTCCGCAAGGCGTGAAGCAGACGGAGGAGACGATCGGAGCGGGCCATCGACTGCTGACGGAAACTGGCAGGTGGCCTCCCTTATGACAGCTGGGGGTGGCGAGGGCGACCGCCGTTTCAACGAGCCAGGATGAGACCATGACCATCACCATAACCCCGCACCTCAACTTCCGGGGCCAGGCACGGGCCGCCCTCAGCTTCTACGAGCACGTTTTCGGCGGCGATCAGGTGCTCGTCACTTACGGGCAGATGGGCCAAGGAGAGGGCGAGGCTGCCGAGCAAGTCATGTGGGGCCAAGTCGCGGCCTCCGACGGGTTCCGCATCATGGCCTTCGATGTGCTGGAGCCACGCCCCTACGACCAGGGCGCGAACGCTTTTTTCGTCTCCGCGAGGGGGAGTTCACCGGCCGACGTGGGAGCACGGTGGAACGCGCTCTCCGAGGGCGCCACGATCCTCCATCCGCTCGGCCCTGCACCATCGTCTGCACTCTATGGCATGCTGACGGACCGCTTCGGCGTCACCTGGATCCTCGACGTCGAACCTGGTGCGGCCTGAACCGGCGCTGTTAAGGAGGTTTGTGAACGGCCCGCAGCCGGCGTCGTGATCGGTGGGAGTGAAATCGTACCGGGCAAGCGGGTTGCCTTCCAGCACAGCTTGAGATTGCTTTGTTCGATCGGACCATGACGACTCGTGCCCTCGCCCGGGTGAAATGGATCGATGGCGGGAGCTTCGTGATGGACAGAGACATGCAACGGCGCCTGACGGCCGAGTTCTTCGGTACGTTCTGGCTCGTGTTCGGCGGCTGTGGGGCGGCTGTCTTCGCCGCCGCCTATCCCGCGCTCGGGATCGGCTTCACGGGCGTCGCTTTCGCCTTCGGACTCACTGTCCTCACCATGGCCTATGCGGTCGGCCACATCTCGGGCGGACATTTCAATCCCGCCGTGACACTCGGGCTCTGGTCGGCCGGCCGATGCGCCAACAAACACGTTGGGCCCTACATCGCGGTTCAGGTGATCGGCGCCATCGCGGCCTCGGCGGTGCTCTACCTGATCGCGTCGGGCAAGCCCGATTGGGTGGCGGGCGGGTTCGCGTCGAACGGCTATGGCGACCTCAGCCCGGCCCACTACTCGCTCGGGGCCTGCTTCGTGGCAGAATTCCTGCTGACATTTTTCTTTCTGTTGATCATCATCGGCACGACCTCGAAGGGTGCCGCAACGGGTTCCGCCGGCATACCCATCGGCCTGGGCTTGACGCTGATCCACCTGATCTCGATTCCGATCACCAACACGTCGGTCAACCCGGCCCGCAGCATCGCTCCGGCCCTCTTTGCCGGTGCGGACTATATCGGCCAACTCTGGTTGTTCATCATCGCACCGATCGCCGGGGCCATGATCGCGGGTTACGTGGCGCGCTTGCTCTACGAGGACTCCTCGATCGTCGTCACGGTGGTGACGGAAGAGCGGCGGGTCCAGACATAGTCATTGAACTTGAACCGTAGATCGAAAGGACGACCGAATGGCGACCACCGATGACGACGGCCTGCGAACCAGTCGCGCCCGCACCTCGCTCTCCCATCTTCGTCAAGCCCTGCAGGAGGCCAGGGAAGCCCACGACGCGGAGCGGATCCATGGCGCCTTGGTCGATGCGGTGGACGGCCTCGTCCTGCACGCCGAGAGCCAGGCCAGGGCCATCGACGAGCTGCGAAGTGACCTCGTCCACAAGCAGGGGATCGTCACCAAGATCGGCGGAGGCGAGTTCCGCGCCCCGGTGTCGACCGAGGAGCGTCGGGAATTCGCGTCGAGTTCGAACGGAGATCGCTGGTTTCTCGGACGCGATGCGGCTTCAGGAGCCGCTCATGTGGTGCATCAGGCCAACCAGCCGTCGGGTGGCGCTCTGACTCGCATCGAAATTGGAGTGTTCCTGACGCGCGGTCCGTCCGCGCCTGAGACCGCCGCCTTGCTGAAACTGATCGGCGGCCTGATCACGTGACCGGCTTGGCGGAGACGTCTGCCGGGTCACAGGTCGGTGCAATTCCTCTCGCGACAGAAAAGCGGAATCATCCGTCAGGCAGGCTCTCGACATAGCGCCGACAGCGAGGTCTACTCTTCACAAAAGGAGAGGGCCGAACATGGGCATGATTCAGATCATCTATGTGTCGCAGCCCTTCGGCTATGACGAGGCGACGCTCAACAGCATTCTGATGGTTGCGAGACGCAAGAACCAGCGATGTGATGTCACCGGCGCCTTGATCTGCCGCGCCGATACCTACTTGCAGCTCATCGAGGGACCAGAAGCCGCCATCAGGGACACCTATGCACGGATCGCCCGCGACGACCGGCACGTCGGCGTGAACCTCTTGTCCAGCGAGCCGGTGACCGATCGCCTGTTCCCCGGATGGGCCATGCGCGATGACCCTGCCCGCTCGTGGATGTGGACGCAGGCGCAAGTCGCGGCCGGCGCTGTCTCGAAGTCGACCCGACCGGAACTCCTGGCCGTCTTCGAGCGGCTCAAGGCCGAAGCGCCTCACGACGCTATGCCCTCACTCGGAGCTTGAGGTCTTCGTCGCGAACGAGGTTTGGAGAGTCGGTGCCGGGCAGTACTGCACAAGGGCTGACCGGCGTCGCCACCAGTCAAATTTGCCTTTCGAACTCCTTGCGTGACCCGGCCGGCTTCGAAAATCCCACCGGTCGATCGCACCAGCGGAAGGACGAGATAACACGTCCAACCTCACTCGCGGGCAGTGCAGGCGAGAAGAGGTACCCCTGCGCCTTCTCGCATCCGAGCGAGACGAGTTGATTGAGTTGCGCTTCGCTCTCGACGCCTTCGGCCACCACCTGAATCCCGAGGTTGTGCGCGAGGTCGATCAGCGCGGCTGCGATGACGGCGCCCGAACCGTCGTCGTTCATGCGCATCACGAACGAGCGATCCATCTTGATGACGTCCACCGGAAAAGTGCCGAGGTGGGCAAGAGATGCGTGTCCGGTGCCGAAGTCGTCCAGCGCGATGGTGATTCCCCGCGCCCTGAGACGCGCGGCTGTCTCCGAAACGAGGTTCGCCCCTCGTGACAGGAACACGGATTCGGTGACCTCCATCACGAACTGTGACGGTTCGATGCCGGCCCGTTCGCACGTCGCCAGCACCATTGCCTCGATCGCGCTCTCCTGAAAATCCCAGGCGCCGACGTTGAAGGCGATCTGGGGAACCCTGATGCCGGCCCGTTTCCATCCGACGACGTCGGCTTCGATCCGCTTCAACATGCACGCGGTCAGGCGGGTCGCGGTCCGGGGGTCCTGAAGAGCGTCGGCGAAGTCCCCAATAGAGCGGACGCCATCCGGGCGCTGCACCCTTGCGAGGACTTCGAAGCCGGATATCCGTCCCGTCGCAAGCTCCACGACCGGCTGATAATAGGCCAGGACGTCGCCCCTGATGAGCGCCTCGTCGACGATGCTGACCGCGACCGTCCTCGCCGTGATGGCCGACTTCATGTCGCGATCGAATAGAACGTACCCGCCCCGGCGGTTCTGTTTCGCGTGATAGAGCGCCAAATCAGCAGATTGGCGTAGGTCCTCCCCGGTTTCGCCGTCCAGACGGATCGCTCCCCCGATCGACACGATCGGCTTCAGGGTGTTTCCCTTGAACAATTGCCAGGGCTGCATGGCGGACAGAATGTTGCCGGCGAGACTCTCGAGTGCGAGGGCATCGACTTGGGCAGAGAGCAGCACGGCGAATTCGTCGCCTCCGACACGCGCCACGGTGCCGGCCTGACCCACGGCGTCGCGAAGACGCGTGGCCACGATCCGGATTAACTCGTCGCCCGCGTCGTGCCCCAGAGTATCGTTCACGTCCTTCAGGTGATCGGCATCCACCATCAGGATCCCATACGTCTTGCTGTCACCAGGATCTAACGAGCGCAGCGTGTCATCGAAGCGGTTCCTGTTCGCGAGCCCGGTCAGGCCGTCGAAATTGGCTGCCCTCCAAAGCTGATCCTGGGCCCTGCGCCGTTCAGTGACGTCCTGGAATGTTCCAAATAGCCGGTTCGGTTTGCCGTCGTGGAACTCGACTTCGCCGACACACCTGACCCACTTTCGAGTGCCGCAAGCCGCCACGAAGTCGAACTCCTCGTCGAACCCCGTCCCCTCACCCAGCAACTGGCCCAAAAGAGTGTTCAGGCGTTCCTTCCCGATCGCGGAATAGGCCGACAGCGCAAGATCAAGATCGATCGGCGTGCCGATCTCGATCCCGTAGATTCGATAGGTCTCGTTAGACCAAGCGACGGCCTTGGTGCCGACATCGAACTCCCATCCACCGACCCGCGCAATTCGTTCGGTCTGGATGAAGCGTCGTTCCCGCAGGCGCAACGCCCGTGCTTGCTCCTGCGTCTGAGCCGCAAGCCGGGTCGCCTCGTGAGCTCGCTCGTGCCCCCGGATCAGGCCCATCACGACCTTCGCGAAGCTCTGGAGTGTGCGGATCTCCGCGACATCGAGCTTTCGCGGTTCTGTCCCGAGGATGCAGACTGTGCCGAGGGCGATGCCGGGGCTGACAGTGAGTGGCGCCCCTGCATAGAAACGGATGTGAGGGTCACCGGTCACGAGAGGATTGTCGCTGAAGCGACTGTCCGCGCGCGCATCCTCGATGACGAGGACCTCATCGGAGATTAGCGCGTGGCTGCAGAAGGCGGTGGCGCGATCTGTGCCATCGACACCAATTCCGCACTTCGCTTTGAACCACTGACGATTGGTGTCGACCAAAGACACTACGCAAATCGGAGCCTGCAAAACGTGCCGCACAAGATCCACGATCGCATCGAAATCAGGAGCTGCACCGCTATCCAGAATGTGGGTCTCGGCCAGTGCCCTGATTCGCTCAGACTCCAGTTCGGGCACTGGATACATCTTCGTTTTCTCCCGGACGCAGATGCCAGACCCTAGTCGATCAAATAATAATTTTTGGTAATTTGCTCGCAGAAGCTGAAGGAAGTGTTTCGCCACATCGTTGCTTATGGCTCAAGGCGAATCTGACCAGCGGCCGGGGGTATAAAGCTCGAGCGCGCGTCCGCTAGATTGCGCAGATTATGAAATAGGTCGAACTTGCGGCCTTGCGCCGCAGAGCAGCCGGATGTCTTGCGGCATTTCCGTTTCGAGAACTCGGGCCGTGGCTCCGGTGATCGGCTCGGACGGCGAGGGCGTAGCCTCGTCGATGGCCGTCACGGCTCTTCTGGACGCTGTCGTCATGCGGCCAGTCCGCTCGCTCGGCCTGAGTCCTGCCGTCGTGGTGGTGCCGGTGACGGCCATCGCCTGGGCGCTCCCATCGTGAGGGTGATGGCCTTTGACTTCGGCGTGGATGTCCAGAACGTTGCGGCGACGAGACTGCGCGTGACCGGCATCGTGTCACCCTCTCGCGATGCGAGGCTCCGTCAACCTCGGCTGATCCGACAGCTCACGGCGGACTGAACTCGGCGTCCAGAGTCGAGTCCCGAGACAGGCTGTGCGCCTAATGAGCTGCTTCCGAGCAGGCCCGGTTAGCCAGGGATGGACGACCTGGATCCACAGCAGACTCATCGACTACCGGCCGGCTTTCGCTGGAGGGTTTCGCCCGCTTCCGCTAAGACGACGCCACCATCGGCCGCCTGGAAGGCTCCGCAGCGTGACGTCAGAGAGGACCGGTCGGCCACATTACAACTACAAGGCGCCGCTCGACGCGGATTCGGCGGCCGGCTTCGACCCGCTCCTCTCCAGCCTCATCGCCACACCGGCCTTCGCCCGGCTGTCCAACGTCCGCTTTCTGGGCGGCATCGATTATGCCCGCATCCCGGCGCCCAACGGCCGGCCCGGCAACCGCCGCTACACGCGTCACCAGCACAGCCTGGGCGTGGCACGGCTGGCGCTGCTCTATGCCGAATTGCGCGATCTCTCGCCCGACGAGCGGCGCCTGATTGGCGCTGCGGCGCTGCTGCATGATATCGGTCATGCGCCGCTGTCCCATTCGCTGGAGCCGGTGTTCAAGGAGAGCTTCGGCATCGACCACCACGGCGCGACGGCCGACATCCTCTACGGGCGTGTGCCGCTCGGGCGAGAGGTGAACCGCCTGCTCGTGGATGCGGGGCTCGACGTGGCGCGCGTCGTCGCCGTCATCGACGGCAAGGAGCCGGGGCACGATGGCTTCTTCGGCGGCCCGATCAATTTCGACACGATCGAGGGTATTCTCCGCTCGCACACATACGATCCCGCGGCGCCGCGCCTGTCCCCCGAGACCGTGGTGCTGGCGGCGACCCGCCGGGCCGACGCCGCCGACCGCGATCGCGTCGACGAGTTCTGGCGCTGCAAGGACATGGTCTACGGTCATATCATCAACTGCGAGGCCGGCATGCTGGCCGACGCCGTCTGCCAGGATGCGATGCGGCGCGCCCTCGGCAAGTTTTCCCGCGGGGATTACTTCACGACCGAACGTCGGCTCTTCGCCAAGCTGCCGACCCTTCGCGCCCTTCTGACCGGGCCGGAGTTCGAGCGCGAAGCCCGACGTGCCCTGTCGGGGCCGCTCAGGGCCCGCACGCGGCGCTTCTTCACCGACCCCACCAGCGATTTCTTCGCGCGCGACGACAAGACCCGCTACCGACAGATGCGCTCGGAGCGCATCCTCGAGGTCAGCGAGCTCGACGACGAGCGGATCGAGGAGTTGCGACAGGACCTGTTCAATGACGCACGCGGCGATCGCGAAGGCGAGGACCTATTCTGACCGCAAGCTCGGCGAGCTGAAGGCCCTCGTCGTCGGCGCCGCGGTGGCGGAGGCCGTCGTGGTGGCCTGCGGATCCTTCGCCCGGCGGGAGGCCTGCGGATCCTCCGACCTCGATTACTTCATCATCCGCCGGGACGGCGACACCGAGAGGGAACCCGTCTGGGCGGCGGAGCTCCATGCCCTGCTGAAGAGCGCCGTCCCGGTCGAGGCCGCGCGCGGAGGGCCGTTCGCCGCCATCGAACGCCTGCCCGACATGGTGCGCAACATGGGCGGCCAGGACGACACCAATCAGCGCCTGACCCGCCGCATGCTGTTCCTGCTCGAAGGCGAACCGCTGAGCGACGTCGGCGGCTTCCGG
>JAYVMK010000419.1:0-8592 GCA_043758995.1 Lichenibacterium sp.
TTGGCGCCCGTGCATTCGGCGACGCGGCCCTGCCAGTCGAGCATCAGGGCGTCGGCATAGCCGCGGCGCTCGGCGCGGTGCTTGGAGATGGTGCAGATCATGTAGAGGCCGGCCGCCTTGGACTGGCAGGGCGCGGTCTTGGGGTCGGGCCGCCGATACTCGGCCATGTCGAGCCGGATGCCCTTCATCTTCTGCTCGACGTCGAACATGCTGGGCCAATCCCAGCACGCGATGGCGACATGCACGGTGGCGTTCTGTGCAGCCACCGCCATCATTTCGGAGCCACGCCACGCCACCGGCCGGACATAGACGTCCTGGGCCTTGTTGGCCTTCAGCACCGCTTCCTTGGCGGCCAGAAGTTCGTCGACCGAATAGGGCAGCTCGAAATCGAGCACGTCCGCCGAGATCCTGAAGCGCTCCGAATGCTCCCGGGACCTGAAGATCCGCCCGTCATAGGCGCGCTCGCCCTCGAAGACCGCCGAGCCGTAGTGGAGGCCGTGGCTGAGAACATGCAGCTGCGCGTCCTTCCAGGGCACGAGGGCGCCGTCCATCCAAATGGATCCGTCGCGCTGATCGAAGGGCAGGATGGACATGGTGGGGCTCCTGTTCCAGAGTCGGCGCAGGGCGCCGAGGGCCGGGTTTCCGGCCGGTCATGCGCTCCGGGTCTGTCGCCGTGCAGCGATGCGCGGGAACCGGCCGGGAGCCGGGCAAGGTGCGACCTAGGATGATCGCGCCGGTGCTTGACGGTTAGCGAGCGGGCTGAGATATGTCAACGATGCTGACGTATTTTCCGGCACGGGAGAGCGACCTTGGCTAATCCCGCTCAGGGTGCGACGTCCGCGACAACGGCCGACGCACCTCTCTTCGACCTCATCGAGCTTTTCTTCTTCGCCTATCGCGACTTCACCGCCGACGCCGACCGGCAACTCGAAGCGCTGCAGTTCGGCCGCGCTCATCACCGCGTTCTGCATTTCGTCTACCGTCATCCAGGGCTCACCGTCGCGGCGCTGCTCGACATCCTCAAGATCACGAAGCAGAGCCTGAATCGCGTGATGAAGGATCTCACGGACGGCGGGTTCATCGAGGTTCGCGCCGGCGTGAGCGACCGGCGTTGCCGCCTGCTCCACGCGACCGCCGAGGGGCGCCGGCTGGCGCTCGACCTCGCCCAACTCCATTCCGAGCGATTCGAACGCGCGCTGCGGCCGCTGCCGGCGTCGGTGCGGAAGGAAGCAGTGGCCTTCCTTCTCGGCATGATCGATGCCGGCGAGCGGCCTCGCGTCGAGGAGCTCGTCTGGGGCGCTCCGGCCGACATGCCGGATGGGCTGCCCGAGCGGGACCCTGCGCCGCGGCGCTTGCCTCGGCGGGAGCACGCGGCATGACGGCGGCCTCGCTCGACGAGGCACCGGCGGCCCTGGCCGACGACGCTCCTCACCTGCTCCTCGTCGACGACGACCGGCGCATCCGGGAGCTGCTGTCGCGCGTGCTCGGCAAGAACGGCTATCGGGTCACGCTGGCAGCCACGGCCGCCGAGGCGCGGATCCATCTCCGCTCTTTCGCCTTCGACCTTCTGATCCTCGACGTGATGATGCCGGGCGAGACGGGCGTCGCCTTCGCGGCCGATGTCCGCCGCACCTCCGACGTGCCGATCCTGATGCTCACCGCGCTCGATCAGGCCGATGACCGCGTTCGCGGGCTCGAGGCGGGCGCCGACGATTATCTCGCCAAGCCCTACGAGCCGCGCGAACTCCTGCTTCGCATCGCTTCGATCCTGCGCCGCGCCGCGCCGCGTCAGCCCAAGCCCGACGGGGTCGTTCGGTTCGGGCCCTTCTCGTTCCATCCCGACCGCGGCGAGTTGCGTCAGGAGGACGAGCCGATCCGCATCACCGATCGCGAGCGCGACATGCTGGCCCTGCTCAGTGCCGCCGGCGGCGCCACGGTGTCGCGCGAGGACCTGGCCGGGCTCGCGGCGACGGAAGGCGGCAGCGAGCGCACCGTCGACGTTCAGGTCAATCGCCTGCGCCGCAAGATCGAAAGCGACCCGGCCAATCCGGCCTATCTGCAAACCGTGCGAGGACTGGGCTATCGCCTCCTCCTCGATTCGTGAGCTTCGTCCGACGGGACGTCCGGGTGCCGAAGCGCCAAGCGATGCCGCGCAGCTCCCGGGCGGGTTTCTCACGCCGGCTCCGCCTCCCGCCCCGGTACCCCGGCGACGGCCGTGGTTCCGGATGCTCCGGCTCGTCGCCGATGCCCTGCCGAAGCGACTCTATTCTCGGGCGCTGCTGATTCTCATCATCCCGATGGTGCTGCTGCAATGCGTCATCGCCTATTTCTTCATGGAGAAACACTGGCAGTCGGTGACCTTCCGGCTCAGTCAGGCGCTGGTCCAGGATGTCGCGGCGACGATCGACCTCTACCGAAGCCTTCCCCCCGGAGCGAACACCGACGACCTGGAGCGCATCGCGTCGGACCGCCTCGGGCTCGACCTCGATTTCCTGCCACCGCAGCCGCTTCCGGCGGCCTTGCCGAAACCGTTCCTGCAGCTCCTCGACCGCTCGCTGTCGAGCGAGATCCGCAAGCAGATCGGCCTGCCCTTCTGGATCGACACGGTCGGCCGCTCGAACTTCATCGAGATCAGGATCCAGCTCGAGACCGCGGTGGTCCGCGTCATCGCCCGGCGCTCGGCCGCCTACGCGTCGAATTCCTACATCTTCATCCTGTGGATGGTCGGCACATCGACCGTGCTGATCGTCATCGCCATGGCATTCCTGCGCAACCAGATCCGCCCGATCCTGCGGCTCGCCGTAGCGGCGGAGAACCTCGGCAAGGGACGGTTCATCGACTATCGGCCAAGCGGCGCCACCGAGGTTCGGCGGGCCGGCTATGCCTTCATGGAAATGCGGCGGCGCATCGAGCGCTCGGTCGAGCAGCGCACCACGATGCTGAACGGCGTCAGCCACGACCTCAGGACCGTGCTGACGCGATTCAAGCTCTCGCTGGAGCTCTTCGACGACGGGCCGGATGCCGAGGCCATGCACCGCGACATCTACGAGATGGGCCGCATGCTCGAAGCCTATCTGGCCTTCGCACGCGGCGACGGCGGCGAGAATTCCGTCCTCACCGACATGCGAGGCCTGATCGAGGAGCTGCGGTCCGATGCCGAGCGCCACGGCCATGCCACCAGCGTCTCGGTGACGGGCGAGACCGGCGTGATCGTCCGTCCGGACGGCTTCAAGCGCTGCCTGTCGAACCTCGTCGGCAATGCCGGGCGCTACGGCACCCGCACCGAGATCGTGGCGCGGCGCGACGACCGGTTCTTCACCATCCACGTCGACGATGACGGCCCGGGCATTCCCGCCGACAAACGGGAAGACGTGTTCCGGCCCTTCTACCGACTCGATGCGGCCCGCAACCAGGACCAGGGCGGCACCGGCCTCGGCCTCGCCATTGCGCGTGACATCGCCCGCTCGCACGGCGGCGATGTCCAACTCAGCGAAAGCCCCCTCGGCGGTCTCAGGGCCACCGTCCGCGTGCCGGTCTGAGACGGCCTCGGTGACCCTCGGGCTGCAGGCTCAGAAGGGGCGCGGCGCCAGGCGCTATGACGGGCAGGCCCAAGCCGACAGCAGCTCCACGACGTTCAACCGACGACCCGGAACCCCGTGTAGGCGCCCTATGTCTTTCTGGTTGTATAGAAGTGACTTTTTCAACTAAAATCAGTGTGCGCCGGCAGAGTCTGTCGTCTACTTCTCCCTACGCGAGGCGCGCCGTCGTTTACGGCGAATCCAAATATCCGCCGTGCGGCGCCAAGCAATATTCGGGAGAAAACCAATGGTCGACAAGTACACTATCTACGTCCTCAACCAGAGCAGCGATACGCAGACCTTCTGGTGCTTTCTCTCCGAACCGAAGGAGCTCGTCAGCGACCCAGGTGTCTATGCCAACTCCGCAGCCAGCATCGCGATCAAGCCGAATTACAAGGGCCTCGTCTCGTTCGGCATACCGGTACAGTATGTCGTCGGGGCTGGCGCAAGCAACAATGCCGTGGGTCTTAATGTGGAAATCATCTCCGCTATATCGGACGGCGCCAACCTCGGCGACGTCTGGCAGGCGGTCTATGCGACCGTGCCGCCCAACATGGGCCCTGACTTGAACGGCCCCGCGCAGGGCGCGCCCACCAACACGATCCAGATCGTGTCGAACGACTTCGACAAGTCCCATAATGAAGCCAACGGCTGGTTCAGCAACCAGTCATTCGGAATCCTGACCGAGGCAGGGTTCATGGGAATGTCATGGTCGCCCAGTCCCTCTATCAAGCGTACCATAACCCCCAAATTGAGCTTCTACGTCGCGGTCGGCGATTTCGGATCGAACAGCCTGGCATCCTGGAACGACGTCAGTGTCTCATCCCAGGTCGCAGTGGTTCCCAACGACTTCAGTACCAACAAAGCGACGATCACCTATAGCTCGACAGGGAAAGGTCGATCAAACCAGGGGCGCCCAGCATCTCCGACCTGCTGTCTGTGTCCAACGTGACCTCGTACGGCGCAATGTTGAGCGATGACGCCTTGGTGACGGCGGCCCTCACCTATCTCAGCCTGAACGAGGACCAGTTGGACGAGGTGTCGGCGGTCGCATGGGATCCCGGTAGTGCCGCGAGGTCGCTCGGCGAGGAAACCAAGCTCTCGGGCACGCTGACCGTAAAGGAAGCGCTCGGGGCGAGCTTCGCATTCTTCATCCTGGCGGGCGTCACATTCTCGATCAAGGGGTCGTCGAAAGGCGTTGCGGCCTTCAGATTCTCCTATGCGGGACCGTTGGGTGCCAGCAGCGTCAAGGCCCTGTTCAAGGCCGGGGCGAAGATCTTCCTGGGCTCGAAGTCCAGCGATGAATGATGCGTAAGATGCGCAACCGGTTCTTGTTGGACCTGATCTGCGTGCTCGGCGTCGTCGGAGGGGTCTCCCCTTCGGCGGCCTTGGCGGCGGGGCAAATCCTCGTCATCGATGCCACGGCAGATCCCGGAGTCGACCTGCTCGTGACCTTCGTTCCCCAAAGCAGCGTCGAGGGCGGAACCCGCCGCATCGCCGCGCATCAGTCCGTGGTGACCACAGCATTTATCGGATTGAGCGCGGCACTTCAGGTCGACTGGATGGTCTCGGTTTTGAAAACAGGCGACGTCGCCGCCAACATCTCGACGCGGCCCGTCTCCGACCGAAACGGTCACATGCTCTTCGTCTTCCCGAATGAAATGACGGTGGTCCTCGACAATGGAGAGTGGCAGATCCCGAATTTCGACTCGAGCCTATATGCGGTCGAAGTCGGGTTCGGTATCGAAAGCAACATCGTCCAGTCAGCCTATTCCGTGCAGGGCCGACCAGGGCAACGACTGAAGATGGCGCCTGGAAACTATCAGGTCGTCCGCTCGGACGGGGAAGCCAGGATCGGCACACCGATCAGGCCAGACCTCGAGACTTGGGATATTCCCTCGAATATGGACAGTTTGCTGACGTTCAACTCGCGGGGAGAAGGGACCCTTGGCCTATTGCGCTGAAGCGTCGTCGTTCGACCCCTTCTTGCCGCAAGGTTAGGCGGCGTCAGAGCCGCCTCAATCCTGCAAGCGGGCAATATGAACGAACCGCGCTACAGTGCGGTCAGCCCAACTCGTCCCAGAACGCACCGAAGTCGACTCCCATTTCCCGAAAGGCGTCGAACGAACTTCCGTCACTCTGCAGCACGCCGACGAACAGGGATACCAGCATCTCTTCGAGCTTGCTTCCCTGCGGCGGTGAGATCTTGCCGGTCGATGACGTTACGACAGCGATGGTCGCCGTAAAGGCCACCGAAACTTTGACGACATCGAGGGAGTGACGAAAGTCTGGGGCGTCCCGAGGCTTACAGATGAGACCGGATATGATCAGCGAAGCCTCATAGCCGACTTGGCGGAACTCCCGCAGGACGTCGGCTTGGAGATGAACGGGAAATCGGTAAAGCCTATCGTAGGCGTCGAGCACGAGCTCGACGACGGCGCGCGCCATCTCGGCCCCGTCCAGCAGGACCCGATCCGAAAGGCTCGTGATCAACCACTCGTGCTCGCGGATGACGATGCAGCGCAGGGCGGTCCTGATCAACTCGTCCACGTCTTTGAAGTAGCGATACGCCGCTTGGGGGGTGACACCGGCCCCAGCCGCAATTTTCTCGACGCTGATCCTGTCCATGTTCCTGTGAACGAGCATCATCGCGGCGGCGGCCGACAGGATGCGTTCGACGCTCTCGACGGATCTCAGCTGTCGAGGGCGAACCCTGAGATGTTGGAAGGCGAGGAGACCCAACGGACCCGACAGGATATCCGCCAGTTTCCCGACGATCGGCGCGGCGTCGGGGCTTCGTCGCTTCACTTCATCACCGACACGAATGGCAGGTCACCCCAGCACAATTTACTGGTCCGAGCGAGGTCGAACCGGGAAGCTCGAACCGACATATCCGAAAAACCGATGCAGAGCCGCTTGGCACGATCAGGCTCGTCGACACCGGACCAGCGAGGCAGCATCCCCAGAGCGTTTATCGTCCGAAAATGACGTCGTTTCGCCGAGCGATGGAGGCAGGCAACCGGCAGGCAGCAACATTGCCCATCGGTGCCGTTTTCCGGGGTGGGCCGAACTCGTCACCGACCGCGCCTGAGCGGGCCTGTATCTCGGCAATCACGTGCTTTCCACTACCGGCCGTCCTTGCGATAAGTTCCGCAACAGCAACGCCACCACGCCTCCGCTCAGCAGCAGATCGACGGCCGACAAGGCCGCGCTGTCCTGCCACAGGCTCGCCGCCGCGAAACAGGCCAGGGCGAGATTGGTGACCAGCACGCGCGCCAGCACTTGGTTCACCGTCAGTCCTCGCGCAACCGCCACCTGGTAGAAGTGATGGCGGTGCGCCTCCCAGACCCGATCGCGGCGGCGCATGCGCCAGATCAGCGTGATGCCGCTGTCGGCGATGTAATAGAGCGGGAGGATCACAGCCGCAGCGAGGCCGCCGTGGGTGGCGAGGTCGAAGAGGCAAAAGGCCATGACGAGCCCGATCGCAAGGCTGCCGACGTCGCCGAGAAACAGCCGTGCCACGGGCTTGTTGAAGGGCGCGAAGCCCAGCATGGCGCCGAAAAGGCCCACCGCCACGAGCCCGGCTGGCGGCGACAGGGCGCCGAAGAACCAGAACAGCGACAGCGCCCCCGTTACAGGCAATGTCTCGACGACCGTCAGCCAATCCATGCCGTCCATGAAGTTGGTGAGGTTGATGAACCAAGCTCCGCCCACGACCAGCAGCAATCGCTCGACGACCAGCGGGATCCAGGGGAGCACGCGGGCGCTGTCCGGCAGCGCCGAGACGGCGATCCCCATGGCGATGAGTTGTAGCGCCAGGCGAGGCAGCGGCGGCAGCGACCGCAGATCGTCGATCGTGCCGACCACGCCCATCAGAACGGCGGCGCCGAGAACCATCCACAGCCTCGACCAGTCGGAGAGATCGACCGCGAAGCCCGAGCCTGGCCCGAAGCCCAAGGCCGTCGGGCCTTCGACACCGAGCGCCGCGGCGCCGAGCCATGCCGCCACCACAAGGGCACCCAGCACCGCGATGCCGCCCCCCTGGGGCGTCGGCACGCTGTGGGCCGAACGGGCATTGGGCCGCGCCAGCGCGTAGCGTTGCAGCACCGGGTTCAGCAGGCCGATGAGCAGCAGCGCTCCGAAAGCCGTGACGGCGATGAAGAGCACTCCGAAACCGAAGAGGAGAGCGCCCGAGGACGACAGGACGGAGACGGTAATCACGGGTGCCATGCACAAGATCGCTTGTTGCGGTTCATCGATCGACCTTATATCAGCGCGACTTTTGCGACCGACCCAGAGCGCCCGATGCCCGGACCCCTGTCCCCACACCTGCGACGCCTCGAATCCGAGGCCATCCATATCATGCGCGAAGTGGTGGCCGAATTCCGCAAGCCGGTGATGCTCTATTCCATCGGCAAGGATTCCACCGCCATGCTGCATGTGGCGCAGAAGGCCTTCTTCCCCGCCGTGCCGCCCTTCCCCCTGCTCCATGTCGATACGACCTGGAAGTTCAAGGAGATGATCGCCTTCCGCGACGACGCCGCCCAGCGCGCCGGCATGGAGCTGATCGTCCACGTCAACCAGGACGGCGTCCGCCGCGGCATCTCGCCGGTGGCCTCGGGCTCCTCCGTCCACACCCAGGTGATGAAGACCGAGGGGCTGCGCCAGGCGCTCGACGAGCACGGCTTCGACGCGGCCTTCGGCGGGGCCCGGCGCGACGAGGAGAAGAGCCGCGCCAAGGAGCGCATCTTCTCGCATCGCTCCGAGGCCCATGCCTGGGACCCGCGCAACCAGCGCCCGGAGCTCTGGGACTTGTACAACGGCCGGCACCGCCCGGGCGAGCACGTCCGCGTCTTCCCGCTCTCGAACTGGACCGAGCTCGACATCTGGTCCTACATCGCCAGCGAAGGCATCGAGGTGCCGAGCATCTACTACACGCACCAGCGCCCGGTCTTCGAACGGGACGGGATGGTGCTCGCGGTAACGCCGTGGACCCCCGCGACCGAGAATGAGA
>JAYVMK010000420.1:0-4801 GCA_043758995.1 Lichenibacterium sp.
TCGTGCAGGGTCAGCTGTTCGGTGACCCGCTCGGTCAGTCCCAGACGCTTCAATCCCGCCATGGCAAGGATCGTCGCGTCATATTCACCGGCGTCGAGCTTGCGCAGCCGCGTCTGCACGTTGCCGCGTAACAGCCGGACGTCGAGGTCGGGCCTGAGCTTCCGCAATTGCGCCTGGCGCCGGAGCGAGGCGCTGCCCACTACGGCATGGAGGGGCAGGTCGGCCAGCGGCGTGCCGTCGCGAGAGATGAACGCGTCGCGCACGTCCTCGCGCGGCAGGAAGCCCGAGAGCGCGATCTCGTCGGGCAGGGCGGTTGGAAGGTCTTTGGCGGAATGGACTGCGATATGGATATCGCCGCGGATCAGCGCGATATCGAGCTCCTTGGTGAAAAGCCCCTTGCCGCCGGCCTCCGCCAGGGCGCGATCCTGGATGGCGTCGCCCGTGGTGGCGATAACCACGATCTCGATCCCGTCCTCGGCCCAGCCGTGCGCCGCCGCGAGCCGCGTCCGCGTCTCGTGGGCCTGGGCCAGCGCCAGCGGGCTGCCACGCGTGCCGAGCCTCAGCCCGTTACTCTCGCCCGCCATGCCGTTCCGATCTCCCCCGAACGCTCCCTTATAGGCAGCCGGCCCGCGTTGCGAAAGCCGAAGCCCGCCACGCGAAGCGTCATGAAGCCGGTGATGTCCCGTCGCAGCGGTGCACGAAGCCGGCGATCCGCGCCAGAGTCACGGGGTCGTGCAAGAGCGGCGCGTGACCCTGGCCTGGCACTGTCAGGAGGGCGGCGTCGGGATGGCGCCGCAGCATCTCGGCGGTGGTCTCTTCGGACAACAGATCCGTGGTCGCTCCGCGGACAATCAGCAGCGGAGCGCCCTTGAGCCCATCGAACTGTTCCCAGAGCACCGGCAGCGGCTTTTGCGGATCGAGCGCGCGGAGAGCCTCGGACAGCGCCGGGTCGTAACGGCCGGCGAGAACACCGTCGCGTTCCGCGAAGGTCGTGCGGGCGAAATAGAGCCAGTCGTCGGCGGAAAGACCGGTGAACTGGGCGCCCGCATAGCCTTGGATCGTGCGGACGGCTTCGTCCCAGTCCTGCGGCGGTGGTCGCTGTCCGACATAGCCGCGGATCCGCGCCAGACCGGCCGGTTCCAGCACCGGGCCGATATCGTTCAGCACAGTGCCGCGGATGAGGTCGGGCCGGAACGATGAGAGCACCATGGTGATGAGGCCGCCGCGCGATGTGCCGACGAAGACCGCTGCGCCGATCTCGGCCTCCGCCAGCACCGCCAGGACATCGCCGGCCTCGATCGGCACATTGTAGTTTTCAGGCTTCGAATCGTGGTCCGAGCAACCGCGTCCACGATAGTCGAGGGAGATCACGCGGCGGGGAGGTCCGGCCGCGCCGCCACCCGAGAGGTGCGCCGCCAGGACGTCGAAATCGGCAGTCGTTCGTGTCAGCCCCGGCAGGCAGACGACCGGCAGGGCACCGCGCTCGCCGCGCCCGACATCGCGGTAGTGCAGCTTGAGACCGTCCGAGGCGGTGGCGAAATGGCTCGTTGGAACGGTGCTCATCCTGGTCTCCAGTCCCGCTCGTCACCGCGACCGCAGCCCGGAGCTCCCTCCGGTCAGGTTCCCTTGCGGGCCGGCGGAGCCGGCTCTGCACCGACCAGCAGCACGGGGGGACGCCCGAGCTTGGCGCGGTAGACCTGCACGTTCTCCATGACGCGCTGCACGTAATTGCGCGTCTCGGAATAGGGGATGCGCTCGATCCAGTCGACCATGTCGATACCGGGCTTACGCGGATCGCCATAGGCGGCGATCCAGTCGTGAACCGCCTTGCCGCCCGCATTGTAGGCGGCGAAGGTCAGGATGAAGGAGCCCTGTTGCTCGTCGAGCAGGGTGCCGAGATGGGCGGCACCGAGCTGGGCGTTGAAGGCGGGGTCGCTCGACAGGCGTCCGTCGTCATAGGCGATGCCAGCGCGGCTGGCGGTCGTCCGCGCCGTCGAGGAGATCATCTGCATCAGGCCCTTGGCGCCTGCCGAGGACAGCGACCGCGGATCGAACTCGCTCTCCTGGCGAGCGATCGCATAGACCACGGAGAGGTCGGCCGAGTTCGGCAGTGGGTTGAAGCTCGGGATGCCGAAGGTCGGGAAGGCCGTGTCGTCGAGGGCCAGTCCGCGCTGCGTCGCCGCCTTGCCGATCATCAGCGTGGTCCGGGCGTCGCGGGTGCGCTCCAGCACCTCGCCCAGGGCGCCGACCTGCGCATCCGACGGTTCGGACTTGCCGATGTCGAGAGCCAGCGGCAAGGCGATGTCACGCTCGCCGAGGCCGTAGAGGTAGTCGGCGACCTTCACGGCGTCGCTGCGCGCGTCGCCGGTCGCCGGGGCGACGGTGTGGAGCGCCAACGCGTCCTGGCCGAGGCGCGCCGCCGCGAGCTGGCCGTAGAAGGTGATGGAATATTGCGCGGCGTCCTGGAAGTGCCGCTGCGCTCCCTCCGTGTCGCTCATGGCCTCGGCGGTGCGGCCTTGCCAGTAGGCGGCGCGGCTCTTCGAGATCGGTGTTTCGGCGAGCCGGGCGATCGTGTCGAACTGAGGCGCGGCCGTCTTCGGCTCCTGCAGGAACCGCAGCGCGATCCAGCCCGCGTGGAAGGCAGCTTCGATCCGCGACGCCGTGCTGGCTTCATCGCCGATGTCGTCACAGAGGCGGAGGGCCTTGCGGGGGTCGCCGAGGTCGAGCAGCTTGCGCAGCACAATGCGCCGCTCGGTCCACCATTCGTCGCCATCCACGATGCTCGCATCACGCGGCGCCGTGAGGATGAGGTCGGCGGCCTCTTCGGCCTTGCCGAGCCGGCGCAGCCGCTGCACCCGGGAGAAGATGGCGAGCGGGTCGGCCTGCAGCGCCTTGGGCACGGCAGCCAGAGCCGCGTCGGCGCCCGATGCGTTGTTCACGACGGCAGCGCGCGCCTTGGCGAGAGCAACGAAATCCGGCCCCGCCAGGACCGCTTCCTTCATGCCCGGCGCGAGCTTCTCCTTATAAAGGAACTTTTCGGCGCGGAGCCGGTGGTCTTCTCGGTCGATGACGTCGGAGAAATCGTGCGTCAGCATCGATTCCTGCCAGGACGTCAGGTCTTCGTCGCGCCAGAGCGCATGGACCAGCTTCGCCGCGACATCCGCGTGGCCGAGACTGCGCTCGGCCTGTGCGAGAGCCAGCCGTGCCGCCACGGTCTTGGGTGCCGGGCCGAGCCTCGCCTCGATCTGGGCCGGATCGCGGGTGGCCGCCACGGCCTCCTCGACGCGCCGATTGACCCAGCCCCCGGCCGGCCAGTCGGGATGAGCCTGCACGAAGGCCTCGAGCCGGGGCAGGCCGACGAGGTGGGAATCGAGTTTCACCGCAACCCACTCGGCCGTGAGGCGAGCCAGCGGGTTCGTCAGGCCTTTCGCCGCGCCATCACCGGCTGCGAGATCGTTACGGCGATAGGCGTCGATCGCTTGGCGCAGCAGGGGAGCGTCGGAATCCTTGTCGGCGATCGAGGGACCCGACGGGGCGCCGGTCTCGGTCGGGGTTCCGGGCTGGGACGGACCTGCCGAAGGGCCGGGGCGCGCCAGGCTCACGTTCGATCCATGTCCGCCGATCCGCAGCACGCTGCTGCCGTCAGCCTCGGCCGACGTCATGGCATCGGCCAAAGTCGTGGTCGGGGAAGGCGTGATGGGGTCGGCGCGCAGCGTCGATTTCCACGGCGCGGCGCTGGTGCGAATATCGGGGCGCACCGCGGCGAAGCGGAAGCCGCCTGGTGATCCGACATAGGCCGACGAGACCACGTGATGGGCGAACCAGCGCCGGGGCGCTTTCTCGACGACATGCCGGACGGACGGAATGAGAAATGCCGCGCAAACCAGCCCCGTGCCGGCCATCACCACGGTTCCCAGACCCTTCAACGCCATGCAGTCACCGGTGGGACGAGAGACGATCGCTGTCATGCTACCAATGCTGCACGCGCGATCTTAACGGGTTCTAAACCATGATGGAGCAACGCCAGCCCATGTGACGCTTCGGTAAAAGTCTTTTCACGCCCTCTTGGTCGCGCTAGACCCTTCGAAACCTTCACCAGCCATCCAAATGCGGCATGCATGGGGCTGGGGCGTGGAGGCCATCAACGCGAAGATGTGAGATCCGCCATGGCAGCCACGTTCAGGGGATCGGCACCTGCGCTCGTCACGCCCTTCAAGGACGGAGCTTTCGACGAGCCGGCGTTCCGGGCGCTCGTGGATTGGCAGATCGGCGAGGGCTCGCATGCGCTCGTTCCCTGCGGCACCACGGGCGAAAGTCCGACGCTGACTCACGACGAGCACATGCATGTGGTCGAGGTGTGCATCCGGGAGGCGCGCGGCCGCGTGCCGGTCATCGCCGGCGCCGGGTCCAACAACACCGCCGAAGCTATCGCTCTGGCCCGCCACGCCGAGAAGGCCGGCGCCGATGCCGTGCTGGTGGTGACGCCCTATTACAATCGCCCGAGCCAGGAGGGGCTCTACCGTCACTTCCGGGCCATCAACGATGCGATCGGCCTGCCGATCATCATCTACAACATCCCGCCCCGGTCCATGGTCGACATGTCGGTCGAGACCATGCAGCGCCTCTACGAGCTCGACCATATCGCGGGCGTGAAGGATGCGACCGGCAATCTCGCCCGCGTGTCGACCCAGCGTCAGGCGCTCGGGCCGGATTTCATCCAGCTCTCGGGCGAGGACATGACGGCGCTGGCCTACCTGGCGGCCGGAGGCCACGGCTGTATTTCGGTCACCGCCAATGTGGC
>JAYVMK010000421.1:0-10344 GCA_043758995.1 Lichenibacterium sp.
CTCACGCGCTGCATCGTCCTGCGGCGCGTAGCCGATCAGGCGACGGGTCTGGCTGAGGTCCCAAGGCATGGCGCGATTGTCCGACATGGCGTTGACCACGACGGCTGGCGTCGGCCAGGCCGCTGCATCGGCCAGGAGCGCCGCCGAGACGGCCCTCAGGAAATCCCCGTTGGATAGCCACATGGCGCGGAACCAGGCGAGTTCGCGGGCCGCCTCGGGCGTGTCCGGGACGGGCTCGCCGGGGATGCCGGCCGCCGATATCGTCTGCGGGCGGTTGTCGCCGGGCTGACACCAGCCGATGCGCAGGCTGACGGCGGTGAGGTGCTGCGGCTCCGCCTTGGCGGCGAGGTGCCGCTCGCCCATCAGCTTCGCCGCCGCATAGGCGCGGGGCACGTCCCCGGGTGCCGTGCGGGTGCCGGGCCGAGGCGGCAGGGCCGTGGTGAGGCCGCCGGGCGAAAGGCTTTCCTCCTTGTAGCCGCCCATGACGTGGTTGGATGAAGCGAAGACGATGCGTTTCTCGCCTCCGCTGCGGGCCAGGGCCTCGACGGCCTGAAGCGTCATGTCGAAGGACACGGCACCGTCCTCCCAGCTTGCGTCGGGATAGGGGTTCTGCGCCGCGAGATGCACGACGGCATCGACCTCGGCCATGGCGGCATCGAGCGCCGTCGAACGGCGGGCGAGGTCCAGCACGACGGGCCGGACCTTCGGGTGACCCGTATCGGTCGGTGCGGTCCGGTCGAGCGCCACGATGGCGCTGCACCAGGGTGCTTCGACGAGATGCGCCACGAGCTTGCGTCCGAGATTGCCGCCGGCGCCGGTGACGAGCACGCGAAGATTGGGAGAATCCGTCATGCCGCCTGTCTCCGCGCCGGGAGCGGCGCCCTGCCCCGGTCTAACGCACGGGACCGTCCGTTGCACCAGCTTGTCCGGTGCAACGATGCGCGGCTCAGGGCGAAGACTACAGCCGACAGGCCGGTAAAGGAGCCGAAGGACCTGCGGCGTCGCACAGGCGCTTCAAGGCTTCGGCCATGCGCGGCGACCGGCCCGCCCATCCGGCGTAGAGCGCGGCGGCCTCAGTGGGCGAGGGCTGAGCGGCGAGCCGGTAGACCGGCGCGGTCTCGACGGGATCGGAGAACCGGGCCAGACGCCATGCCGCCGCTTCGTCGGTGGCGCCACCCACCGCCTCGGCCGCCGCGAGGGCCTTCGCACCGCAGCCGGCCTCGAGAGCCGTGTCGCTCAGCGCCATGAGGTCGGCGTCGCTGCCGCCACGCGCTTCATGCAGGCGAACATCGAACAGCCGACTGCAACGCGGGCCCCCATCGGGATCGGGCGGCAGGCGCGCGTGGCGAAGCATGTAGGTCCCCGACACCAAGCCAATCGCCAGCATGGCGGCAAGGACTGCGGCCAGAATGGGCGAGCGCCGCGGTGGCGGCGTGCCGCTATCGTGGCTCGCCTCCCCGTCGTCCGGCATTGTCGCCACCATGACCTGACCGTCCCGGCGCCTCTACACGCCCTTGAGCACCAGCAACGTGTTGGCGGGCAGATGCCAGCCTTTCTCGGTCTCGAACTCCGCCGTGCCGGTGCCACCGTAATCGGGCTCCTCGCTCGACCACAGAACCTCCCAGCGTCGCCCGCGCGGCGGCGCCACCAGGGGTTCCGGGAAGCTCTTGCGATTGATGTCGCGGCCGAAGTTGACGATCATCAGCCGGTCATCGCCGTGCTTTTCGAAGAAGCGAAGCACGAAAGCATCCGGACCGATGACGGCACCGTCCGTCATGGCCCGATGGTGCGAGTCGAAGGCGCGGTCGGTGCGGCGCAGCGCCAGCAGGTCACGGTGCATCGCCACGATGGGAGCATTGCGCTCGGCCTCGGTCCAATCGAGCTTGCAGCGTTCGAAGGTGCTGTCGGCCTCGGGATCGGCGAGTTGCTTCTGGCCCGAGGCGGTGGCGAGGCTGGCGAAATTCGCCATGTAGTCGTGCCGTCCCCGACGCACCAGAGCGGCCAGTTCCGGCCGGTGGTCGGCGAAATAGAGGAAGGGCGCCGAAGACCAGAACTCCTGCCCCTGGAACAGCATCGGCGTGCCGGGCATGAGCAGCGACAGCGCCGTTATTGCCCTGGCGCGGGGATGGCTCGTCAGCTGGTGCAGGCGCCAGCCGCGGGCGGCGTTGGCCACCTGATCGTGGTTCTGAACGAAGGTCACGAAAGCGTCTGGGTTCAGGTCCAGCGCCAGAATACCGCGCGGCCCGTTGTGGCCGCCATAGGTCTGGCCCTGGAACAGATAGCCGTATTTCGCCGCCGAGATGAACTCCTGCGGCGAGCCCTCGTAGTCGGCGTAGTAGAATTCGTTGCGCCCCGTCGCCGCCACCATGGCGGTGTGGTGGAGGTCGTCGTTCCAGACGCCGTCGAGCCCGGCGCCGCCCTTGTCGAGCGGGCGCACGAGATCGGAGTCCTGCGGCTCGTTCTCGGCCACGATGATGATCTGGCGCGATCCCGCCGCCTCGCGCGCCGCACGGCCCAGCGCCGCGACGACGTAATCGTCCGAGTCGTCGTAGATGTTCTGGGTGGCGTCGAGCCGAAGGCCGTCGAAATGATATTCCGCGATCCAGTAGGCCGCGTTGGAAATCGCCAGGTCGCGCATGCCGGTGGCATTCGGACCGTCGTAGTTCAGCGCTTCGCCCCAGTCGGTGGCATGGCGGTCGGTGAAATAGTCCTGGCCGAAGGCTTTGAGAAAATTCCCGTCGGGCCCGATGTGGTTGTAGACGACATCGAGGATCACGCCGAGGCCGAGCGCGTGAGCGCGGTCGATGAAGCTCCGGAGGTCGTCCGGCTTGCCGTAGAGATGGGTGGGGGCGAAGAGGTCGACGCCGTCATAACCCCAGCCGAACCGGCCCGGAAACTCGTTCACCGGCATCATGTTGACCACGGTGACGCCGAGGTCCTTCAGGAAGGGCAGCTTCTCCGCCGCCGCCGCCCAGGTGCCGGCCGGCGTGAACGTGCCGATGTGCATCTCGTAGAGTACCTGACCCTCGATGCTCACGCCGGTCCACGCCTCGTCGCTCCAGACGAAGGCATGAGGATCGACGACCTGCGAGGCCCCCATGGGGCGCTCCGGTTGCGACCGCGAGGCGGGATCGGGGTAGAGCGTCGTGTCGGAACCGAGACGGTAATGGTAGCGCGCGCCGGCCTCGACGTCGGGCAGCAGGGTGATGTGATAGCCGTTCTCGTCGCGGTCGAGCTTGTGTTCGCCGTTGCTCTCCAGGACCAAAGTCACCTCGGCATGGTCCGGCGCCCAGACCCGGAACGAACAGCCGCGGTCGAGCAGTTCGGCTCCCATGGGAAAGCGCCGCGTTGATGGCCTGGTCGTCATGCCTCGGGATCCTCGACGGGCGCTCGACAATGATGCGACCCCGGCGACAACGAACCAGATACACCGAGGTTCAGTGCGCCGCAGCATGATCGAGGTCGGACTGAGTCCACCTTGTCACCCCGCCGCTCGCCCGGTAGCACTCCGGCCAACAGAGAACCTCGAGAGGACCCCCATGGCCACCCACAAGCTCCTTCTCCTGCCCGGCGACGGCATCGGCCCCGAAGTGATGGCGGAGGTCGAGAAGGTCCTGGGCTGGCTCGGCCACCAGGGCTCGGCCCGGTTCACGCTGGATCATGGCCTGGTCGGCGGCTGCGCCATCGATGCCCATGGCGTGCCGATCAGCGATGCCGACATGGCCAAGGCCGAGACGGCGGATGCCGTGCTGCTCGGCGCAGTCGGCGGACCGAAGTGGGATGGCGTCGCCTACGAGATCCGTCCCGAGGCGGGGCTGCTCCGCCTGCGCAAGGATCTCGGCCTCTTCGCCAATCTGCGTCCGGCCATCTGCCACGCGGCACTGGCCGATGCCTCGTCGCTGAAGCGCGAGCTCGTCGAGGGGCTCGACATCCTGATCGTCCGCGAGTTGACCGGCGGCGTCTATTTCGGCGAGCCGAAGCAGATCATCGATCTCGGCAACGGCCAGAAGCGCGGCATCGACACCCAGGTCTACGACACCTACGAGATCGAGCGCATCGCTCGCGTGGCCTTCGAACTGGCGCGCAAGCGCGGCAACCAGGTGACGTCCTCCGAGAAACGCAACGTGATGAAGTCGGGCGTTCTCTGGCACCAGACCGTTTCGGCGCTGCATGCCCGCGACTATGCCGACGTCACCCTGAACCACCAGCTGGCCGACGCGCTCGGCATGAAACTCGTCCAGGCGCCGAAGCAGTTCGACGTGATCGTCACCGACAACCTCTTCGGCGACATGCTGTCGGATGTCGCCGCCATGCTGACGGGCTCGCTCGGCATGCTGCCGTCGGCGTCGCTGGGTGAGGCCGATGCCCTCACGGGCCGTCGAAAGGCCCTCTACGAGCCCGTGCACGGCTCCGCACCCGACATCGCGGGGCGCGGCATCGCTAATCCGCTAGCGATGATCGGCTCGCTCGCCATGGCACTCCGCTATTCCTTCGACATGGGTACCGAGGCCGACCGGCTCGAACAGGCGATCGCCCAGACCCTCGCCGACGGCCATCGCACGGCCGATATCGCCAGGTCGGGCGAAGCCGTAATCTCGACCTCCGCCATGGGCGATGCCGTGGTGGCGGCCCTCTCGGCCTGATCCAGCACGACAAAGCCGGCCGCGGGGTGCCCCCCGGGCCGGCTTTGTCGGTGATCAGACTAAAAACGCGGTCGTCAGTCGATCCCACTCCACAGCGGCGAAAAGTCGATGTTGTTGTTCGGGAACTGGTTAGGGTTGTAGGGCAGCTCGTAACGGCGAGGCAGCTCCGACTCTCCGAAGAAGGCCCGGTTGTAGCTCGAGTAGACCGGCAAATGGTCGGTCGTCTGCGAAGCGATATATTCCGGTTGACCGAGAGCCGGCGACGACGCCGTGCCGGGGTCGAGGAAAGACCGTTTCTGGATGACGAGCGGGCGGCGCGTGGTCGCGTCGGACATTTCGGCGATGACGACGGGACGATGCGTGCGGACGGCGGCGACCTTGGCGGCAGGCGCCCTGCGGGTGATAGTCTGCGCGTCGGCGACACCGACACCGACCAGCATGGCGGCGGCCGAGACCGTCAGGAGAGTGGAAAATCGAATCGCCATGGTGGCCTCGGCTCGGATGCGTCTACGCAGGACAACTGAGCGGTCAGGATTAAGTTTCCGTTGTCCGGGCCTATCCTGGTCTTAACGTTGATGCACTGCAACCTCGAACAGACCACGCAGCTTCGGCAAGGCTGCGTCGGGGTCGAGCCAGCCGAGGCGTCGACCTCCTGCGAGCGGAGACGGCGTGCCTCCGGAGCAGGTCGACACGCCGCGACGCTGGGCCGCCACGAAGAGCGCGCGCAGAGCCGCGTCATCGCCCGCCGACACGAGGTCGATCCGGTCGAGGGCGCAGGCGAGGGCTGCACGACCGAGAGGCCGACCCGGTGCTCCGCAGGCGAAGCCTCCGATCTGCAAGACGGTCGCGGCATCCGCCCACCCCTCGAACCCGAGGCAGGGCACCGCCGTGCCGCCGGTCCAGAGCAGGAGATCGGCGGCCTCGACCGGTCCGAGCCGGGTGTCGACGGGAGCGGCCGGCCGGATCCGCGTCGCCGTGAATCCGCGGTCTCCGGCGAGTTGCGCCAGGGCGTCGGCCAGCGCGACATTGCGGGCGGGCGGAGCGCCGGACTCCTTGGGCGCGGCCATCGGCGGCGTAGGGGGGCCGACGGAGCGGGGTGTCGAGGTCGGATCCTGCTCGACCGTCATCCCGCCGGTCTCGTCCTCGACGCCGGTTCGCCGCAGGGAGAGCTGCAAGAAGGGTCCCGTGTTGCCGAGGCGTCCAAAGGTCAGGACATCCTCCCGCGCACCATCCGGCTCGTGGTTCCGCGCCAGATAGGTCGTGGGCAGCTTCGCGAAATCGGACCCCGACAGGTCGTAGAGGGCCATCGGTCGCCGGATCTCGACCCAGCGGGACTCGGTGGCAATGAAGGGTCCGGTCGTGGAGGAACGACGGGCGGCGAGCAGGCCGGACGCGACTCCGAGAGCCGCCGCGACGAGTCCCGCCGCCGCAAGGGCCATGAGAACGGTCCGCAGCAGCAACCGTAGGCTGCGCCGCCGCGGGAGATGACGGCGAGACGCTCCCAACAGTCGCGATGAGAGGGGCGGAACAGGCGCGAGAGCCGACATGGCGCAACCTCGCATCCCGACGCGGGATGCTTCGAGCGTCAGAATGGTGAGTGCTGCTGAGCCGGAGGTTACCGAAGGTCGGCCATCGTCCGACAGCGTCAACGCAAGGTTACCGCCCGGGCCGGATTACAATCAGCGCTTTGGTCGGTCGGCGCGGGACGCGCTACTTCGCGAACAGCGGGTCGAAGAACCCGCGAATGGTCTGGGCCGCGAAAACCGTGAGGTGGCCGGCATCGTAGAAGAGAGGATGTCCGTCCCGCACGACAGGGCAGATCTCTCCCTGGCAGAGCCGCGTCGCCGGGTCGAGCACGGTCACGCCGTGGCGGGCCGCTGCAGCCGCGATCAGGCCGAGCGAGACCCGCTGCGTCTCTCGGGCATGGGCCACGGTGGGTGGCGGAGGGGGCGGCTCGCCGCGCAGCGCCGCGATGGCCAGCGTACGGGGAACGGGGTAATCGACCTGCGGCGGCGCCAGCAGGAGGAAGACTCGAATGCCCGCCGCACCGAGCGCGTCGAGCGTCGCGTCGAGACGGCCGAGGTCGCGATCGTAGAGGAACCAATCGGCGCCCAGCACCACGGTCCGCAGGCTGCGATGCGCGGCCAGGAGAGCGACGGCCTCCTGGTTGAAGGGAAGGCAGCCCGGCAGGCCTTTGTCGTCGAAGCCGAGCAGCGGCGGGCATTTGGAGAAGACGAGCGCCATGCCGGAGGCGCCGTGGGCCTCCGCATCCTGCGCCAGGGCCGGGATCCACATGCGGGCGTAGCTGTTGCCCCAGAGCGCGACCGTGGGCTCGACGCCCGGCGCACCGAAGCGGCAGGGATAGGGGAGCGGATCGGCTCCGGCCGATGGCACCGGGCATTCGCCCTCGAGCCGGTCGAAATGACCTTCCGCGAGGGTCATGACGGCGGGTGGAAGATGACCCAGCGGCAGGAACCCGCGCCCGGTGAGGTCGAGCACCTGTCCCAAGGCAACGGTCGCCAGAGTGGCACCGGCGGCGGCGGCCAGCATCCCGCGACGGCCGGGCAGACGGCGGCGCGTGATGAAGGGACGTTCGACCAGCGCATGAGACAGGCCGGCCAGCGCGACCGTGGCCACCAGAAGGACGAGGCGAAGCCCGAGCGACAGGTCCGGCCCATGGCCGTAGCGGGCCAGGACGATGACCGGCCAATGCCAGAGATAGAGCGAGTAGGAGATGCGGCCGAGCCAGGCCGGCGCCCGTGCGCCGAGGAGGGACGCCAGTCGACCGCCCCCCTGTCCGCCGCCGATCACCAGAACGGCCCCGAGGCAGGGCAACAGGGCCGCCGCGCCCGGAAACGGGGTCGTGGCGTCGAAGAGGATCGTAGCGAGGCCGATCGCGGCGAGACCCACCCCGACCGCGGCCTCTCGCCGCCAGGGCCGTGCCAACGCCACCGGCCGCCAGCAGGCGAGGAGACCGCCGACCAGCAACTCCCAGGCGCGACCGGGCAGGAGGTAGAAGGCCGAGACCGGCCGGTGCACCACCTCCCAGGCGCCGAGTCCGAAGGACAGGATAGCCAGGAGGCCCAGCACCGCCACGGTGGCACTCGGCCGGCGCCGCAATAGCAGCAGGATGAGCGGGAACAGGACGTAGAACTGCCCCTCGACCGCCAGCGACCATGTGTGAAGCAGAGGCTGCAGCGTGAGATTGTCGGCGTCGAAGTAATCGCCGGCGAGGCGCGAGAACAGGATGTTGGAGCCGTAGACGGCCGCCGCCATCGTGCTCTTGGCCAGAAGCCGGAGATCCTCGGGCAGCACGACGAAGACGCTGGCCAACCCGCAGGCGACGAGCACGGTCACCAAGGCCGGCACGATGCGCCGGATACGCCGCTCATAGAATGCCGCCAGCGAGAAGCGGTCGCGCGCCATCTCGTCCCGCGTAATGGCGGTGATGAGGTAGCCGGAGATCACGAAGAAGACGTCGACGCCGACATAGCCGCCGCCGAGCGCCGAGAAGCCGTAGTGGAACAGGACGACGATCGAGACCGCGACGGCTCTGAGCCCGTCGATGTCGGGCCGATAGCGGGCTGTCACGGCGAGAGTGAGGGGAGACGATAGGGAGCGAGGTCAGCCGCCAGAATATCGCTCGTCCTCATGGCGCGGCTGGCCCCTGAACCGATTTCGATTGACGGGCTCGCTCTCCGCTCGTCCGGCACAAGCGGGAGCACCAAGTGGCCCGACGCCTGACGGACTTTCGCGCGTCGTTCTGGCCGAAACGCGGCAGCGCAGATGATGGTCTTTGGTCGCACGGCCTGGATGGGTCGAGCGGCAATCGTGATGCGGCGTCTAACGCCCGCGGCCGCGTGAAACGACAATCCCGCCGGAAGACCCTGACGGGGTCACGGCGGGATCCATCATGCGGCGCTAAAATGAAATGGACAGACCGGACGGCGCAGCCGGCCGGCACGCCGCATCAGGCGGCGGCGGGCGTCTCGACGACGGCAGCGGCAGACTTCTTGGCGATCTCGCGCTTCAAGGCGCGGGTCTTGGCCGAGAGGTCCTCGTCCTTCGCCTTCGCCAGGAAGGCGTCGAGACCGCCGCGATGCTCGACCGACCGCAGAGCAGCGGCGGCGATGCGCAGGCGAACGCCGCGACCGAGCGTGTCGGAGATCAGCGTCACCGAGCAGAGGTTCGGCAAGAAGCGGGTCTTCGTCTTGATGTTCGAGTGGCTGACGAGATTGCCAACCTGAACGGCCTTGCCGGTCAGTTCGCAGCGGCGTGCCATATACATAGTCCTTTGGAGCTACCGCCAGGTCCACTCGAAGCGCGGCCGAACGCCAACCCTCGATCGCCTAAGGCGCGATATCATCGAGCCGCGGTCTATAGGGAGACGGCGGCGACCCGTCAAGCTTTGCGACGGGTCGCGCCTCGTTGCGTTCAGGCGATGCGGATCATACGGTCGCTGCGACGACGATCGGCGACGGGCTGGAATGCGACCCGGGCGTGGTCCTGGCAATAAGGAAGCGTGCCCATGGCGCGGCAGCCGCAGAAGCGGAACTCGGCACTGGTGGGGTCGCCGATGGGCCACCGGCACATGGAGCCGTTGAGCTCGAGGATGGTGACGCGGTCGCTGACCGGGATCAAGGCCTCCTGCTTGGCGCGCAGGGCCGGAAGGTCGAAGGTGATCGGCTCCGGCGCAACCTGGCGGACTGCCGCCGTCTCGGCGACCGCGACTGGCGCGGGCTTCTCGACGGCTGCCGCGACCGGCGTGGCCGGGGCTTCGATCATCGGGGCCAGTTCTACCCGCGGTTCAGGAGTGGGAAGCTCGCGGATCCGCGGCGGTGCCGTTTCGGTGGCCGGCGGAACGGCGCGGCCGGACAGTCCAAGCCGATGGACTTTGCCAATGACAGCGTTGCGCGACACGCCTTCGCCCAATTCGGCCGCGATCTGGCTGGCACTGCGCCCTCCAAGCCACAGGGTGCTCAGGCGTTCGACGCGCTCATCAGTCCAGGACATGATCTCTCCCTCGCGAAGCAGTTCAATCAACTGATCAAAACCTACGCACACCGCGACCCGGAAGGGCATTATGCTGTGCGGTGCTGCGCGAAATCTTAGCAATCACGTCTTAGTCTGACGCCGACGACAAGGCGGACGCTACACGACCACACGAATCGCGCGCAAGCGTCTGGCGGGGTCATACAACCTTTTCCCCAGGCAACTGTTGCTTGAAAGGCGCAACGGCGAGCTAAACCGGGCGTTTCTTTCGGCGCCCCTCCTCAATTGACCTCGTCCGAACATCGCTCTAGGAGACCCTGGAGGCTCGGCTTACTTGCGCTGGCCTCTTTTACGATGTCCGACCGAGGTCGCGTGACCGATCCGGGTGGAGCAGATCCGGGTCTCGCCCGGGCGTTCCCTCCGCGCTCGCCTGCGGGACGCGGCGAGGCGAGGTTTCTCCAGACATGACCCAGTCCGTTCCGTCCCACATCCTGCCCACCTATGCACGCGCTCCGCTCGAATTCGACCGCGGCGATGGGGTCTGGCTGACCACGACGGACGGGGAGCGCTATCTCGACCTCGGTGGCGGCATCGCAGTGGCGTCGCTCGGCTACTCGCATCCGCATCTTGTGGCGGCGCTGCAGGAGCAGGGGTCGAAGCTCTGGCACACGTCGAACCTCTACCGCATCCCCGGCGGCGAGCGCCTGGC
>JAYVMK010000422.1:0-13822 GCA_043758995.1 Lichenibacterium sp.
TGCAGCGTCGGGGTCATCGATGGCCTCGTCGACGAGGGCACGCTGGCGCCGGTTGCCCTGCCGCCCGACCCGCCGGCACCGCCCCCCGATCCCGACGCCGCCGTGGTGAAGCTCGATCCGGACCAGGCCGAGGCTGCGGCGAGCCTTGCCGAGCGCACCGCCGAGCGTCGCTTCAGTGTGACCCTGCTCGAAGGCGTGACGGGATCGGGCAAGACAGAGACCTATTTCGAAGCCGTCGCGGCGGCGCTGCATGCCGGGCGGCAGTCGCTGATCCTGCTCCCCGAAATCGCCCTCACGGCGCAGTTCCTCGACCGGTTCGCCGAGCGTTTCGGCACGCGGCCGGCGGAATGGCATTCGGGCGTGACGCCCCGCCGCCGGGCCAGGACCTGGTCCGGCGTCGCGTCCGGCGAGATCAAGGTCGTGGCGGGCGCCCGCTCGAGCCTGTTCCTGCCCTTCACCGATCTCGGCCTCATCGTCGTCGATGAGGAACACGAGGCGGCCTACAAGCAGGACGACGGCGTGAGCTACCACGCCCGCGACATGGCGGTGATGCGAGGCCGGTTCGAGGAGGCTGCCGTGGTGCTGGCCTCGGCCACGCCCTCGCTCGAGAGCCGGGTCAATGCCGAAACCGGCCGCTACGGCCACCTGCGGCTCGCGTCGCGCTATGCCGGCCGCAGCCTGCCGACGCTGGCCGCGCTCGACATGCGCAGAGAGGCTCCGCCGCGCGGCCGCTGGATTGCGCCGAAGCTCGCCGAGGCGGTTCGGGAGACGGTCGCGGCGGGCCAGCAGGCCCTGCTTTTTCTGAACCGCCGCGGCTATGCCCCTCTGACGCTGTGCCGATCCTGCGGCCATCGCTTCACCTGCCGCCAATGCTCCGCCTGGATGGTCGACCACCGCTTTCGCGGCGCTCTGGTGTGCCATCTCTGCGGCAACATCGAACGCAAGCCGGACCACTGCCCACGCTGCGGCGAGGTCGACGCGTTGGTGGCCTGCGGGCCGGGCGTGGAGCGTATTGCCGAAGAAGTCGCCACCCTATTCCCGGAGGCGCGGCAGCTCGTTCTATCCTCCGACATGCCGGGCGGCACCGAGCGGCTACGCCGGGAGCTCGACGCCGTAGCGAAGGGCGACGTCGATATCGTGGTCGGCACGCAGCTCGTCGCCAAGGGCCACAACTTTCCCAACCTGACGCTGGCCGGGATCATCGACGCGGATGTCGGTCTGGCCAACGGTGACCCGCGCGCCGCGGAACGGACCTTCCAGCTCCTCCAGCAGGTGACCGGACGCGCTGGGCGCGGCGAGGTGCCCGGTCGGGCCCTGATCCAGACGTTCCAGCCCGACCATCCGGTGATGCGGGCGCTGCTGACCGGCGACGTCGAACGCTTCTACCGCACCGAGATCGACGCCCGGCAACGCGCCGGGATGCCGCCCTTCGGTCGTCTCGCGGCACTGATCGTCAGCGGCACCGACCGGGCAGCCGTAGAGACCCATGCTCGCGCCCTCGCGCGCGCAGCCTATGCGGCAACGGGAGGAGATCCGCTAGGGCTCATGCCGGACGAGCCCGGGCGCATCGCGGTCTTCGGCCCCGCCGAGGCGCCCATCGCGATGATCCGCGGCCGCTACCGCTTCCGCCTCCTCGTCAAGGCGCCGCGCGCCGCCGATCTTCAGCGCTGCCTACGCGACATCCTGGCGACAGGCCCCAAGGCGACAGGCAACCTCAAGGTCGCGGTCGACGTCGAGCCGCAAAGCTTTCTATAGCCTTCCCACGTCATGGCCGGCCATTGACCGGCCATGACCCCGAACGAGGGCCGGCGATCGTCAGCCGGCTGCCGCCAGGGCGCCCGCGACCGCAACGGCGGGTACGTCGAGGGGCGGCGTTGCGGGGATCTCGTCGGTCCAGACGCGGAAGTCCTCCAGCCAGGACGAACCGAAGGTGTGGGTCAACGCCACGTCGGCGGCATCGCGACCGAAAGCCATCAGCACCCGGCCCTTGCGCGGCGCATTGTTGCGAGGGTCGAACATATGCCAGCGGCCACCGAGATAGACCTCCATCCAGGCGGCGAAATCGCCGGGGCCGAAGGGCGGCTCCAGACCGATGTCGCTGATGTATCCCGTGCAATACCGGGCCGGGATGTTCATGGCGCGGCAGAAGGCGACCGCCAGATGGGCGAAGTCGCGGCACACGCCGCGCCCTTCGGCATAGGTCTGGGCGGCGGTGCGGGTGGCACTCGCGTCGTTGTAGTTGAAGGCGATGTGCTGGTGGACGAAGTCCACGATGGCCTTCACACGCCCCCAGCCCGTCGGGCTGGCACCGAACAGGCGCCAAGCCTCGTCGGACAGCGCGTCGCTCTCGCAATAACGGCTCGCCAGGAGAAAGCCGAGCGTGTCGGTCGGCAAGTCCTCGACACGATGCTGGACAGCGGTCTCGTCGATCGCGTCCCACTCGCCATGATCGCGGATGACGCTGTCGACCTTGACGGCGAAGCGCCCGGCCGGCGCCAGCAGGCGCGTGCACCAATTGCCGAACCCGTCGCGGAAGCCCTCCATCGGTACAGGCGGAACCGTGGTGATGAGGTCCGGCCCCTCGAGATCGGCGGAGCGCGAGTGATGCACGTTGAGCATCATGATGATCGGGGTCGGATAGGGAAGCTGGAACGCCAGTTCACAACCTAGTCGAATGCGCATCGTTGACCCTCTCGACGGCGGCTTCAGAAGCGAAGGCCGTCCCCTCGACCCGTCGCAGGATGCGGCCGGGCGGAAGAAGAAACGCCGCCATGCGCGATTCATGCCGTCGCGGTCAGGGTAGAGGGTACAAAGGCATCTGTCGCCCGCTGGTTTCGCCGCGGCGACGGTCGGTCAGCGACTGCGGTCGAGAGCGGCATCGAGGTCACGTCCTCGCCAGAAAACACCTTCAATCGTGACAATCCGGTTCTTGATCGTAGAGGCAAACGTTGCCCAACTCCGATACCCGATGGTGCGCAATCCTGGAAGGAGATCGTCTCTGGGTGTTCCGCGATGTGGAAAGACGTCAAGGCTAAGGCAACCTGCCTGGAGACGGCCTACGACCGAGTTCGCACGCACCTCCCCGGACGCCATCGCAATCTGCTCGTAAATGACCACAAGGTCATCCTCGGCTTCTGCAGGGAAGACGACGCGGTAAGTCGTCACTCACGCTTGGCCGCGGAGCGGCGCTTTACTCGATCGAGGATCTCCTCGGCTTCGATAAGCGTCGACGGGTGAGCAGCCCGGTTTCGACATCGGGGCACGATAACGTCTTTAAGCCAGCTCTCTAAGGTCGAGTCATCCGCGAGAAAATGTTCAAGGCCGTCTTGGACGACGTCGCTTTTCGAAGAGTACTCACCGCCCGCGACCCTGGCCTCGATCGCTTCGACGAGTCCGGTCGGAAGCGTGACGGTGCGTCTGCGCATATCGGGACTTCCTAAAGTCTGACCGGACGCTCCAGCCTATCACGGCCAAAGGCGTCGCCCAACGCCCCTGGAAACCAGTCACCTTGCGTCCGCCAGCACCATCTCGGCCCCTTTCTCGGCGATGCCGGCCGTCGGGGTGTTGGTATTGCCCGACGTGATCGTCGGCATGATGGAGGCGTCGATCACGCGCAGGCCGGCCAAGCCGTGCAGTCGGAGCCGCTCATCGACCACCGCTTGCGCGTCATCGGCCGTCCCCATCTTCGCCGTGCCGACGGGGTGGAAAATCGTCGTGCCGATGTCGCCGGCCGCCTGGGCCAACGAGGCATCGTCGTCGCCGACGGATGGCCCCGGCAGATATTCCTCTGGCCGGAACCGCGCCAGGGCGGGTTGAGCCATCAGCCGCCGCGTCGCCCGAATGGCATCGGCGGCGACGTGGCGGTCGGCCGCGGTCGAGAGATAGTTCGGGGCGATCAGGGGGGCGGCCGCAGGGTCGGCCGAGCGCGGTCGCACCGTGCCGCGCGACGTCGGACGCAGGTTGCAGGCCGAGACCGTAATAGCGGGAAATCGGTGCAGAGGCTCGCCGAACCGGTCGAGCGACAGGGGCTGGACGTGGAACTGGATGTTGGCACGGTTCTGCTCCGGGCCCGACCGCATGAAGATTCCGAGCTGCGAGGGCGCTGCCGCCAAGGGCCCGCGGCGGCGAAAGGCATAATCGAGCCCCATCAGGGCGCGACTCGGCAGGAAGTGGTAGCTTTCGTTCAACGTCCGCGTGCCCGAAACCTTGTAGATGGCCCGCTGCTGGAGATGGTCCTGCAGGTTGCTACCGACGCCGGGGCGCGCCAGCACGGTCTCGATCCCGAGGGACGCCATCCATTCGGGACGGCCGATGCCACTGAGATGCAGGATCTGCGGCGACCCGATCGCACCGGCCGCCAGGATGACCTCACCGGCGACGCGCGCCTCCACCTCGCGCCCGTCCTGCCGATAGCGGACCCCGCGGGCGCGCCCGGCTTCGACGAGGATGCGCTCGACCATGACGCCCGTCTCGAGGCGCAGGTTCGGCCGGTTCAGCGCCGGCTTGAGGAACCCCCGCGCGGAGGACCAGCGCCGGCCCCGTTTCTGGTTGACGTGGAAATAGCCGGCGCCCTCGTTGTCGCCGGTGTTGAAGTCCTCGATGGGCGGAACCCCGAGTTCATCGGCGGCGTCGCGCACGGCGTCGAGGATCGGCCAGGACACGCGGGGTTTTTCGATCCGCCAGCCGCCGCCTATGCCGTGGTGCTCGGTGTCGCCGAGGAAGTGATCCTCGAGGCGGCGAAAGCAGCCCACCATGTCGGACCAGCCCCAGCCCTCCAGGCCCTGGGCGCGCCAGCCGTCGTAATCGGCCGCCTGGCCCCGCATGGAGATCATGCCGTTGATGGCCGAACAGCCACCGATGACCTTGCCGCGCGGATAATGCAGTGCACGGCCATTGAGGCCGGGTTCCGCCTCGGTCCGAAACATCCAATCGGCGCGGGGATTGCCGAGGGCGAAGAGGTAGCCGACCGGAATGTGGAACCAGATCCAATTGTCGCGCCCGCCGGCTTCGAGCAACAGGACGCGGTGCCTGGGATCGGCGGAGAGGCGGTTGGCCAGGATGCAGCCGGCCGTGCCGGCGCCGACGACGATGTAATCATAGTCCCCGTCGAGTTGATCCACGCCTGTCCTCCCCTAGCGGCCGGCGGTCGAGCGCCGGCCTGTGACGGGAGCATAGGGCAGGAAGGCCCAGATGGGGAGGCGCGCCTCAGCGCTGGCCGAAGCTCGCATCGAGGAACAGGTCCTTGAACTCGCGCGGCTGCGAGCGCCAATATTGCTTCGGAGCCCGCACCTTGGCGCCGAGCGCTGCGGCCGCGTGCCAGGGCCAGCGCGGATCGTAGAGGATTGCGCGCGCCAGTGCCACGGCATCGGCCTGCCCCCCGGCCACGATGGCCTCGGCCTGCTGCGGCTCGGTGATCAATCCCACCGCAATGACGGGGATCGTCACGGCCTCCTTGACCTGCGCCGCGAAGCCCACCTGGTAGTCCGGGCCGAGCTTGATCTGCTGACGCGGCGACACGCCGCCCGACGAGACATGGATCGCGGCGCAGCCCCGCTTTTCCAGCTCGCGTGACAGCGCCACGGTGCCGCCTATGTCCCAGCCGCCCTCGACCCAATCCGTGGCGGACAGGCGCATCCAGACGGGGCGCTCGGCCGGGAAGGCGGCCCGCACGGCATCGAAGACCTCGAGGGGAAAGCGCATCCGGTTCTCGAGGCTGCCGCCGTACTCGTCGGCGCGCCTGTTGGCCAGCGGCGACAGGAATTGGTGCAGGAGGTAACCGTGCGCGCCGTGCAACTCGAGACCCTCGATCCCGAGACGAGCGGCGCGCTTGGCAGTCTCCACGAAGTCGCGCTTCACGCGATCGAGGCCCGCCCGGTCGAGCGCGACCGGGGCATGCTCTCCGTCTGCATGCGGAACGGCAGAGGGTGCCTCGGTCTGCCAGCCGCGGGGCGCATCGGGGGCGATCTGCTGGCCGCCCTCCCACGGCGCCTGACTCGACGCCTTGCGGCCCGCATGGGCGAGTTGAACGGCGACAGGCATCGGCGAGTACCGGCGCAGGCCTTCGAGGACGCGGCCGAGGGCCGCCTCGGTCTCGTCCGAATAGAGGCCGAGGTCGTCGGGCGTGATGCGCCCCTCGGGCGAAACGGCGGCGGCCTCGGTGATGAGCAGCCCCGCCCCCGACAACGCCAGCGTCCCGAGATGCATGAGATGCCAATCCGTGGCGCGACCCTCGTCGGCCGAATACTGGCACATGGGCGCGATGACGATGCGGTTCTCCAGATCGAGCGACCCGATCTTGAAGGGTTGGAAGAGCTGGCTCATGGATTGGTCCTCGTCGGTTGCGGACAGTTCGAGCGGCGGTCGGCGTCTCTCGTGCCGATGCGGTCGCGTTCCACTCGTCATATCGCATCGCACCATGCCGTCCGGTAGAGGCCGCCGAGGCTGCCACTACCGGGGTGACGCGGCGAAACGCTCGACATCGGCGAGCCCAACGGGCATTGACAACCGCGATCAGAGAACGAGCGAGCAACGAAGCGTCACCCATGAACAACGGCATCCACTTCCTGTCTGGCCTTCCCCGTTCGGGATCGACGCTGCTCGGCGCTCTCCTGAAGCAGAACCCCAAGCTTTACTCGGGGATGTCGAGCCCCGTCGGCTCGCTGATCGGCCGGGTGCAGGGCGCCATGGGGCCCCGCAGCGAATTCACGTCGATGATCAACGATCATCAGCGCGGCAACATCCTCCGTGCCGTGTTCGAGGGCTTCTACAAGGAGTTGCACGGAGAGAAGACCATCATCGACACCAACCGTGTCTGGTGCTCCAAGCTGCCCTTGATCAACGCGCTCTACCCGGACGCCAAGATCATCGTCTGCGTGCGCGACCTCGTCTGGATCGTGGACAGCTTCGAGAGCGTGCTGCGCAAGAACGCGCTGAGCGTCTCCAAAATGTTTCAGCAGAAGGATGCCTTGACGGTCCATACGCGCGTCAATTCGCTGGCCTCCCCCGGCGGGACAGTGGGCTTCGCCTGGAACGCCACGCAGGAGGCCTTCTACGGCGAATTCTCCGACAAGCTGATCCTGGTCGACTACGAGGCGCTGACCCGCGAGCCGCAAAGGACCATGGAGGCGATCTACGCCAAGCTGGGGCTCGAACCCTTCCAGCATGATTTCGAGAACGTGGTCTACAGCGAGGGCGACAGCTTCGACGCGGATCTGGGTGTGCCGGGACTCCACAAGGTCGGACGCAAGGTGCGCTTCACGGAGCGGGCGACCATTCTTCCGCCCGAGCTCTACGAGCGCTTCTCCGGCCGCAACTTCTGGCGTCGGCCCGGTGGAAATCCGCGCGGCGTCGAGGTCATCCTGCCGTCCGTTCCGAAGGATGGACCGCGCCGGGCCATGGCGCCCAACCCTGGCATGAACCAGGGCGGCCGCATGGCGATGGGCCGGATGCGCCCGCCTGCCGGGGCCTGAGCCCGGGCTCATCGAGCTTTAGCCCTGACGCAGGAGGTGCTAAGGGACGAGTGGGGCGCGTCCAACTTCGGATCACACGGAATGCGACGCTTGACGATAATGGGGCTGGCCGCCGCGGTGGTCGCCCTTGGATTTCAGACTTCGATGGCTGCCGAAGCCGCGCCGGTTCTCGTCCAGTATGACGGCCCGATGATGGGCGGCCCTGGATATGGCATGCCGCCCGACTTCGATCCCGAGATGGGGCCGGGGCCGGGCATGGAGGGCGGACCTTACGGGCCGGGGCGCGACCGCAGGGGCTACGCTCCCCGTCGGCGCGAGAGCCGTAGGGCAAGCGGCCCGTTCAAAACCTACCACGGCTTCCGGATCGACGTTGGCGAGGCGCAGGGACGTTCCGATGTCGCGCAATCTCTTGGCGACGTCGAGCACCAGATCGATATCGTCGACCGATCCGGCGTAAGCCCGTCGATGCTGGCCCGCTTTCGCGCCGTGCCCATCCGCCTCTCGGGATCTCCGGGCGTCCATAGCCACTACAGTGGCGGCTCGGAGGTAACCCTCGCCGACCTGCAGTCTGGCGACGACCGCCCGATCCTGCTCCATGAATACATGCACGTGCTGGAATACCGCACCATGCCGGGTCGCTTTCGCAATCCGACGATCGTGCGCTTCTTCAACGAGGCACGAGCGCGCGGGCTGTTTCCGGCCCAGTCCTACATGATGTCGAATGCGGCCGAGTATTTCGCCGTGACGGCGAGTTGCTACCTGCATGGAACGGTGGCGCGCGATCCCTACACCCGGGAGGCGATCCGCGAACGACAGCCGGACTATTATGCCTATCTGGCGCGGTTGTTCGGACCGCGGGTCCAATCCGCGGAACGGGTCGGGCCTCCGGGCGGAAGGTTCGCGGCGCGATGAGCGACGCCGGCGTCAGCCGGCTGCGCCGGTCCCGTCGAGCAGCGTCATGACCTCCTGCGGAGATTCCTTCACGGGCACGATGCGGGCCGAGTCTTTCTCCAGCGCCGTGGTCAGCAACACGGTCCCGCCGGTCTTGCTCGGCGCCACCACGACGACCTGGTCCATGTTGACGTGGATCGTCACGCCGGTGTTGGCCTGAGTAAGCCGAAGAAATCGCATGCTGGACGGGTCCCGTTGAGGCCGGCATTCATGCCGGATGCCATGCGCGAAGCTTATGGGCTGGGGCTCGCGCCACCGCAAGACGAGCGAACCGAGGCGGTTGCCGAACGTTGAACAGACGAGAACGAGGATCCACCCATGACGGACAACAAGCAGCACGATGCCACGACGGAGTTCAACGAGGCTCTGGCGGCGGGCTTCGCGGCGGGAGACTTCGAGGGCGTGGGGGCCTTCTATACGGAGGACACCCGCCTCATGCCGCCCCGTGGCAAGGTCTTCGAAGGACGAGCCTCGGTCGGCGGTTTTTGGCTGGGCGTCTCCAACCGTTTCTCCTCGATGACCTTCACCACGACAGACCTGCGGACGCTGGGCGACACCGTCCGTCGCGAGACCGGCACCTACGCCATGGGGTCGGCTGAAGGACAGGCGAGTGAAGGCAGGCCGGGCGTCCAGGGCAAATATGTCTTCGTCTGGCTGCTCGTCGATGGCGAATGGCAGATCGAAAGCAGCATCTGGAACAGGAGCGACGCCGGGGCCGGCCGTCAGCAAGGCCACGGACAAGGGGGCGGTCAGGGCCAGAGAGCCGGCCAGGGCCTTGGCGGTGCTCCTGGCGGACAGGGCGGCGGTTACAGGCGTGGAGCCGGCGGCGGTCAGGGTGCCGGCCATCAGGGCGGTGGCTACCGTCAGGCGGGCGGTCAGGGCGGAGGATATCGGCAGGGCGGCGGACGTCCGTCGTTCCAGGGCGGCGGTGGGGCAGGCGGACAGCGTCGAGGCGGTGGTCAGGGCCAAGCCGGCGGTGGCTACGGTGGCGGGGCCGCGGCAGGTGGTCAGTATGACGGCGACGCCGGCCTCTATTCCAACCCCAAAGGCTGATCCACTCGGCTCGGTTCGCGACAGACTTCCATCAGAATAGGATCTTCATCATGCGCCATCTCATCGCGGCAGTGCTCGTCTGTGCCACCACGCTCCCGGCGCTCGCCCAGGACGTCTCCGGCGCGCAGGAGGCGGGAACCAAGTTCACCGCCGCTCTCGCCAGCGGCGACGCCCAGACGGCCGCCTCTTACTTCACCGACGATGCCGTCGCGCTGCCGCCCGGCCGAGCGCCCATTACGGGCAAGGACAACATCCAGCGGTTCCTCGGCGGCATGACGCATGCCGTGAAGAACCTGAAATATGTACCCGACGAGGTGAAGGCGCTCAGCGAAACCAGCGCGCGCGAGGTCGGCACCTTTTCGTTCAAGATGAAGAGCAACGACGTCGACGGTAAGTATCTGCTGGTCTGGACCAAGGTCGGCAGCGACTGGAAGATCGCCGCCGACATGTGGAATCGCAACAGCAGTGGCGGCGGCAAGGGTGGCAAGGGCCAGGGCGGCGCCAGCAAGGGCGGTAACGACGGGGAGTGACGCTCGACTGCGGCGGCTTCGGCGCGTCGCTCTCGCTTCGAAGCTGCCCTGTGTCAGCAACAGCATGACATACGGCAGCGCTGCGTCGCTGTAGGAGGTCTCATGCCCATCCCGTTGAAGCCGCTCGCCAACCAGACGGTCGTCATCACCGGTGCGTCGAGCGGTATCGGCCGCGTGACGGCCTTGGAAGCCGCCCGTCGAGGCGCACGCGTCGTGTTGACGGGACGCAACGAGCCTGTCCTGCGCGATCTGGCCGAGCAGATCGCGACGAGTGGGGGGCTCGCTCGCTTCAAGGCCGCCGACGTCGGGCGACGCGAGGAGGTCGAGGCGGTCGCGGCTTTGGCCCTCGCGGAATTCGGCGGCTTCGACACCTGGGTCAACAATGCCGGTGTGGCGATGTTCTCCAGGCTCGAAGAGACGGTCGAGGAGGATGCGCGGCGTCTGTTCGACACCAATTTCTGGGGCATGGTGCATGGGTCGCTCACCGCGCTGAAGACCTTGAAGGTGTCGGGCGGTGCCTTGATCAATGTCGGCAGCATCGCGGGCGACTTCGGCGTGCCCGTGCAGGGGATGTACTCGGCCAGCAAGCATGCCGTGCGGGCCTTCACCGACACGTTGCGGATCGAGCTCGAAAGCGAGGCCGCGCCGGTTTCGGTGACGTTGATTAAGCCGGCGGCCGTGGCGACGCCGATCATCTCCAATCTCGGCAACACGACGGGTCGCGAGGCCAAGCTCCCCGCCCCGCATTACGCGCCCGAGGAAGTCGCTCATGCCATCCTCTTCGCCGCCGAACATCCGCAGCGTGACATCTATGTGGGCGGCACGGGACGGCTCATGTCGCTCTTCGCTCAAGCGGTGCCGCATCTCGCCGACAAGGTCAGCGCGCGATTCGGCGAAGAGGCGCAACTCGGCGACGCCGAGACCGGGCACGTCGACAATCTCCACCGACCGCTCGAGCACCGGCCGAACCACGACGCCACGGATCGGGGCCGCCGCAGTCTCTACACGCGCGCGACGCTCGATCCGAACTCGCCGATCGCGGTCGCTACGGCGGCGAGCGGCGCCCTGTTCGATCTCGCCCTGTCGATCCTGGCGCCGAGGAAAAAGTGATCGATACGACAGTTGCCGCCGGTTTGAGCACCAGCAGACCTCCCCTGCCTTGCGCCTTGGGACTCTCCGGGCTGATTCCGTTCTGGGCCTTGGCGCTCGCCAAGGTCACGTCCTGGCCACATGATCTGCCGCCCGGCGCAGCGGACTTCATGCTGGCGACCTATGCGGCCACGATCCTGTCGTTTCTCGGCGGCATACGCTGGGGCGCTGTCCTGCGAGCGCCGAACGAGCGCCTCGTCGTGACGGACTACATCTTCGGCGTGACGCCGCAGCTCTTCGGCTGGGGCGCCCTTCTCCTACCCGGTCCCTGGCGCTTCATGGCCCTTGGCCTCGGCCTCCTCGTGCTCGGCCCGATCGACCGTAACCTCGTCACCCGCGGTCTCGCGCCGCTCTGGTTCGGCCGCCTGCGGGCCATCCTCAGCCTCGGCGCAGGCGCAGCGCTCTTCGTGGCGGCTTTCGCCTAGCGGGAAGGCTCGCGCACGACCGGTCGGAACTCGACAGGGCTCGCGTGGGGCATCATCCGCCTTGCCGAGGCGAGGTCACGTCGACACGCCAGGGCGGAACCGACCGGTCCTCTTCGTACCGTCTTGGCGCGGAGATCGACGCCAGGTCCCCCATCGTGCGAGCAGCAAGGCAGCTGTGGCAAACAACCCGGCCACGAGCCCGATCCACACGCCCGGCGCACCGAGGTGGGGCGCCAAGGCGGCCGCGAGTGGAACGCCCAGTCCCCAGTATCCCAAGGCCGCGATGACCATGGCGGCGCGCGTGTCGCCGAGGCCGCGCAGCATGCCGGCCAGGACGACCTGCGCGCCGTCGGCGACTTGGAACAGCCCTGCCAGCGCCAGCAGAGTGACGGCACTTCGTGTGATCGCCTCGGCGCCGGGTCCATTCGGATCGAGGAACAGGCCGATGATCCATCGCGGAACGCCGATCATCACCAGCGAGGTGATGCACATGGCGCCCACCCCCAGCATGAGCGCCGTCCAGCCCCCACGAGCGACGGCCCCATCGTCCTGCAAGCCCGCGGCGCGGCCCACCCGAACCGTCGCGGCCTGGGCGAAGCCGAGCGGTATGACGAAGGCAAAGGACGCGACCTGGAGCGCGATGGCGTGGGCCGCCAAGGAGCCTTCGTCGTAATGGCCGATGAGCCCGGCCGCAGCCGCGAACATTCCGGTCTCCAGCATGATGGCGATGCCGATGGGAAAGCCGAGCCGCCATAGAGCCGCAACGGTGTTCCAGTGAGGGCGGAAGAAACCGGCGAGGATGCGAAAGTCGCGGAAGTCGCGGTGCCTCACCACGACGACACCAAGTGTCGCCGCCATGAACAGATTGGCCAGCAGGGTGGCGAGGCCCGATCCTGCCAGGCCTAGCGCCGGGATCGGTCCGGCACCGTCGACCAGGACGAGGTTGAGGCCGACGTTGACCCCAATGGCGGCTGCACCGGTGATGACCGCCCAACTCGGACGCTCGACCGCGGCCAGCATGGAGCGCAGCACGAGGTAGACCATCGCGGGCAGGAATGACCACTGGACGGCATGCATGTAGCCTGCCGCCGCGACAGACAGCGCCGGATCCTGTCCCAGTGCACGGAAGATCGGCTCCGCCTCCCACAGCAGGGCCCAGATCGGACAGGTGATCGCTACGGCGTTCCAGAAACCACCCTGGACCGCATGTCTCACCGTGGCCCGATCTCCGACGCCTCGCGCGATCAAAGGCGAGACAGCCGTCGTCAGACCGAGCCCGAAGAGGAGCGCGGCACTATATAGTGCCAGCGCCAAAGTGCTGGCTGCGAGCGCCTCCGGGCCGATGTGCCCGATCGCGACGGTGCTGATCAGGTTCATCGACATTTCGATGGCATTGGTCAGCACCAGGGGGCCACCGAGAGCGAGGCTGGCGCGGAGTTCACCGAGCCAGGTGGTGGCCGGCCTGGGAGAAGTTGAGATAGAAGACATCGGGCGGTCCTACACGCATCCGCGATTCAAGGAGAGCCGTCGAAGACGCTAAGGGGGCAAACCGACATGGACGAAGCCGAACAAGCCGTCGCGGATCTCCAGGCCTATCGCGCCATGCTCGTGGCCACCCGTCGCCGCCTCGTCGCTCTCGGCGTGCACGGCAACAAGAATGCGCCCAAGGTCCCTGGTGCGGCCTACGAAATGTCGGTTGGCCCGCACACGTCGCGGTCGACCGAGATTCGGGCCATTCAGGACGACATCGACGCTATGAGCCGAGCGATCCGAGACGAACAGGGTGCCTCGCCCGTCGAGAACTGACGCGAGCAGCCCCTGTTCTTCCGACTTGTCTTGTGAGGCGGATCGGCCATCGCCGGTCCAGGGGGGGCGGGGCGGCGGGTCCGTCCCTCTTGGACACCTCCATGCCCACCGTTCAGCTATGGCCCGCGACGGTGTCCGACGACGACAGACGCCCGGTTGAAAACGCGAGCGTGGCCGCAGCGATGAGAGCGGTGGCGTGCGCCTGTGCTTGGGCGAGCCGGGCGACCAGCAAGCCCTGCTCGGTTTCGAGCGCGGCAGTCAGCGTGCCGGCACCGCTCCGGTAGGCCGAGAAGGCTGCGTCCTCGGTCAGGGTCGAGGCTTGCACCAGCACGGTCGCGGCCCGGTAAGCGGCGAGGCTACTGCGCAATGCGTCGTCGGCAGCCACGATCTCGGTCGCGGCCGCCTGCTCCAGGCGGATCACGGTGGCTTCGGCGGCGTC
>JAYVMK010000423.1:0-10943 GCA_043758995.1 Lichenibacterium sp.
TGAACGGCAAGGAGCCGGCGCAGAAGGTCACCCTGGTGCCGTCCACGCTCGTGACCCGCGACAACGTCAAGGACTACAAGGGCTGGCAGGCCGACCGCACCGGCGGCTGATCGGCTTCGGTCGTCGTCACCGCTCTCTCCACCAACGACGGGCGTAAACCCCGTCTTGGTGGAGATAATCGGAGTGTCTCAGCCAGTTGCAACTGAGTTGTAAGTCTTTGCCCGGCTACGCCGCAGCGTCCGCCGATGCGATCGTGCGGCGCAGGTCCGGCGCTACGGCTTCCTCGGCGAGCGCCGCCAGGATGGCGTCGGCGGTGCCGGGGGTTTGGTTGGGCGAGCCGAGCCGCCGCATCGAGACCGTCCGCTCCGCCGCCTCCTTGCGGCCGACGACGAGCATGACGGGGATCTTGGCCAGCGAGTGCTCGCGGACCTTGTAGTTGATCTTCTCGTTGCGCAGGTCGCCTTCGACACGCAGCCCCATGCTCCGCGCTTCGGCGATGAGCTGCAGGGCGTAATCGTCGGCCTCCTCGGTGATGGTCGCGACGACGACCTGAACGGGCGAGAGCCACAGCGGCATATGGCCGGCGAAATGCTCGATCAGGATGCCGGTAAACCGCTCCAACGAGCCGAACATGGCCCGGTGCAGCATGACAGGCGTCACCTTCTCGCTGGTCGGGCCGATGTAGAAGGCACCAAAGCGGCCCGGCAGGTTGAAGTCGACCTGCAGCGTGCCGCACTGCCAGTCACGCCCGATGGCATCGCGCAGCACGTATTCGAGCTTCGGCCCGTAGAAGGCGCCCTCGCCCGGGTTGATGGATGTCGGGATGCCCCGGGCCGCGACATTCTCGATGACGCGGCCGAGCGCCTCCTCGGCCTTGTCCCAGACCTCGTCCGAGCCGACGCGCTTCTCGGGGCGCGTCGAGAGCTTGATGGTGACGTCGTCGAAGCCGAAGTCGCGATAGATCGAGAGGATCAGGTCGTTGACCTTCAGGCACTCGGCCATGATCTGGTCGTCGGTGCAGAAGATGTGCGCGTCATCCTGCGTGAAGGCGCGCACCCGCATCACGCCATGCAACGCGCCCGACGGCTCGTAGCGGTGCACCGTACCGAATTCGGCAATCTTCAGAGGAAGGTCGCGGTAGCTCTTCAGCCCATTCTTGAAGATCTGCACGTGGCCCGGGCAGTTCATCGGCTTCAGGGCGAAGACGCGCTCGTCCTCCGTCGTCGTGACGAACATGTTGTCGCGATAGGTCTGCCAGTGACCCGACGTCTCCCATAGGGAGCGATCGAGGATCATGGGCGTGTTGACCTCGATATAGCCGGCCCCCTCCTGTCGCCGGCGCATGTAGCCGATCAGCGTCTGGAACAGGTTCCAGCCCTTGGGATGCCAGAAGATCGTGCCGGGCCCTTCCTCCTGGAAGTGGAACAGGTCCATCTCGCGGCCGAGGCGGCGATGGTCGCGCTTGGCCGCCTCCTCGAGGCGCTTCAGATGCGCGTCGAGGTCCTCCTGCTTGGCGAAGGCCGTGCCGTAGATGCGCGACAGCATCGGGTTGTTGGAATCGCCGCGCCAATAGGCGCCGGCCACCTTCATCAGCTTGAAGGCCGTGCCGACCTTGCCGGTCGACGTCATATGCGGGCCGCGGCAGAGATCGATCCAATCGCCCTGGCGATACATCTTCAGCGTCTGGTCGGCCGGGATGGCATCGACGAGTTCCACCTTGAAGCCCTCGCCACGCTCGGCGAAGAAGCGTTTCGCGTCGTCGCGGCTCCACTCCTCCTTGGTGAAAGGCTTGTCCCTGCCGATGATCTCGCGCATCCGCTTCTCGATGGCGGCGAAATCGTCGGGCGTGAACGGCGTCTCGCGGAAGAAGTCGTAATAGAACCCGTCCTCGATCACCGGGCCGATCGTGACCTGGGTGCCGGGGAAGAGATCCTGCACGGCTTCGGCGAGGACATGCGCGGCGTCGTGCCGGATCAGCGTCAGGGCGCGGGGATCGTCGCGGGTCAGGAATTCGATGGCGCAATCCGTCTCGAGCGGGTCGGCGAGATCCACCACGACGCCGTCCCGGGCCAGGGCCACGGTGCGCTTGGCCAGCGAGGGCGAGATCGCCTTGGCGACGTCGAAGCCGCTCGTGCCGAGCGGATATTGACGCGTGGCGCCATCGGGAAAAGTGAGATTGATCAGGGTCGTACTCCTCGGGGCTCAGTCGCCGAAACAGGTCGGCGTAAGCGGGGCTTCGGCCAGCGCGAGACTGCGAGGCTGAAGTTCTGAGGCGCTACAGCAAAGCTGCCGGGCGCGCAACGCGAGCGACCACGCCCTCTGTCGTGCGGTTCTGCGCCGACGGCCGTGATACGCCGGCCGCTCTCCCGGGGTATGACAGTGCCACGGCGTTTCCATCCGCCGAGCGACTGCTCTAAGGTTCCGGTTGCAATGAGCCTGTCGTCGCCATGAACGCGTTGCGTATCGTCCTTCTCGTCCTCGCGCTCGGAGTCCTCGCGACCGTGGGCTGGCGATCGACGTCGCACCATGCCGCCATGCTTGCTGCGCCTGCGTCCGAGCCCCCGAAGCTTGCCGTGCTGGCCCAGGCCATGCGCTCGCCCGCAGCGCCTCCCCCGGTCTCTTCCCTGCAGCTACCCGCACCGACGCCGGTCTCGATCGCCAAGGACCCGACCGCCAAGGACGCGATCTCCCAGGCCCCGGCCGCGAAAAACCCGATCGCCGAAGTCCCGGAGTTCTCCAACTTCTACGGGCGTTTGAAGCAGGACTTTCCGCACGACTACGACGATCTCGTCACCCGCATCCGCACCGATCCGAGCGGCGACGCCGCGATCTGGGACGCGTTGCGCGGGCTGCAGCAATCGCAGGGGATTCTGGCGGCTCAGGCCGGCGATACGGCGCTCGACCGCTTCTTCGATGCCCGCTCGGCCATGCTCGAGGGATTGGCGCCCCTCAACGCCCGCCAATGCGTCGATTTCCTCTATGGCGTGACGGACGGCTCGATCGCCGATTTCACCGCGTCTCACCACGGCCTCGTCGCCACCCTGGCCGACCGTATGATCGATGTGCTCGCCGACGGACGCACCCATCATATCGACCGAGCGACACCGACACCGGCCGACCTCGACGCGCTATCGGCCGGACTCGCCGCGCGCGGATTGTCGCCCGACGAAATCGGCTTGCTGATCGATGGCACGACGCCCGACCCTCCGCTTTCCGACGCCCGCATCTGCGCGATCGGACGGAGTTACCTCGACGTGCTGCACGGGCTGCCGGCCGAACCCCGGGAGCGGATCTACGGCCTTGCGGCGGAGCTGTTGGCGCGCTCCTGAGCGGCATCGCTGCCGCCGGCACCATGGAGATTTGCATCCGTCGGCATGCGCCAGACGCCATGGCGCCAAGGGCGCAACAGAGGCACCGGCTCGCAACGCGGCGGCACCGGATCGTAGCCCCAGGCGCCGAGCGGGTGGCATCGGCAAATCCTCGCGCCCGCCATCCAGACACCGGGCCAGACACCGTGCCGCCGGACGGCTTCAGCGGCGTAATCCGAGCAGGTCGGCAGATAACGACACTGCCGTCCGAGCAGAGCCGAGAAACTGAGCTGGTAGGCGCGGATCAGCAGGATGGCGGCGCGACGGGGCCAGGACATGCCAGCCACGCGCAACACCCCTAAAGAGCCGCGACGGCGTCTGCATCGGTGCGGGCCCGCTCGGCCTTCTCGACGGCCTCGACGACGGCGTCGAAAGTCAGCAGCGTCGAGGCATGCCGCGCCTTGTAGTCCCGCACGGGTTCTAGCACGGCGCAATCGGCCCACCGGCCTTCGGGGGGCGCCCCGTTCTGCTTCAGCATGGCCCGCATCCTGTCGCGCAAGGTGCGCAACTCGGCGGCATCCGTGCCAACGACATGGCGCGCCATGATGGAGGACGAGGCCTGACCCAAGGCACAGGCCTTGACGTCGTGGGCAAAGTCCGCGACGCGGCCATCCGGCCCCAGCGCCACGTCGACCGTCACGGTCGAGCCGCACAGTTTGGAATGGGCCGTCGCGGAGCCGCCCGGGCCCTCGAGCCGGCCGATGCGCGGCAGGTTGGCGGCGAGTTCGAGGATTCGGCTGTTGTAGATGTCGCTCAGCATGGTGGCCCGCGGGGTGCGTCTCGGATGACCCTATATAGGGAGCGCGGGCGGACGCCGCGAGTGGAGGGTGTGATGGCGGTGCAGCATGGGCCGGGAGACGGCGAGACGGTCGAGGAGACGCTTCGCTTCGCGCCTCGTTACGACGCCGCGGGCCTCATCACCTGCGTGACGATCGGGGCAGGTGACGGCCGCGTGCTGATGGTGGCGCATCTCAACGCCGAGGCCTTGCGGCTGACGCTGGAGAGCGGCGTGGTGCACTACTGGTCCCGGTCGCGGAACCAGCTCTGGCGCAAGGGCGACACGTCGGGACAGATCCAGCGCCTCGTCGAGTTGCGGGTCGACTGCGACCAGGATGTCCTGCTGGCGCGCGTCGAGGTCGGCGGCGACGGCGGCGCATGCCACACGGGCCGGCCGACCTGTTTCTACAGGGTCGTGCAGCCGGATGGCACCGCGTTGAGGATCGCCGACGAGGCCTGACGCGCCCGCTCCGGCGTCAGGCCGTGCCGATATAGTCGAGCATGGCCTGCCGTTCGGTCTCGATCTCGGCGATCCGATGTTTGACGAGATCGCCGATCGACACGAGGCCCTGGAGACGCCCCTTCTCGACGACCGGGATGTGACGGAAGCGGCCCTCGGTCATGCGCTCCATCAGTTGTAGTACGCCGGTGTCCTCGCTGGCCGTGACGACGCGGGACGTCATGTGTTTCGAGACCGAATCGTCGAGGGCCGCTCCACCGAGTGCCAGGACCTTGACGACGTCCCGCTCCGAGAAGATGCCGAGCACGATGCCGTCGGCCCCCGTCACCACCACGGCTCCGATGCTTTTCTCGTGCAGGGTCTGGGCGACTTCGCGAACCGTTCGGTGCGGTGCAGCCGTCACGACGTCCCGGCCCTTCTGGGACAGAATCTGCGATAATGTCGTCATGCTTGCCTCCCTGGTGCGGAGATCCGTCCCTGTTGTGGGCAGATCCACTCATGAGAGCAGAATGATCCTGTCTCGAAGGCTCTGCAAGCCTCTTCGAGACGGGATGTACTTGAGCCTTTCAGGTCGTGAAGCGGTCCAAACATATGATCATCGATCTGGACCCCTCATTCATTGAAAGGCTGGTCTCGCGTTAGTGGGCCAGGATCGCCAGGAGAAGCAACGCCACGATATTGGTGATCTTGATGGCGGGGTTCACGGCGGGACCTGCCGTATCCTTGTAGGGGTCGCCGACCGTATCTCCGGTGACGGAGGCTTTGTGGGCCTCCGAGCCCTTGAGATGGCGGACGCCGAGCTTGTCGACGAAGCCATCCTCGAAGCTCTTCTTGGCATTGTCCCAGGCGCCGCCGCCCGACGTCATCGAGATGGCGACGAAGAGCCCGTTGACGATGACGCCGAGCAGCATGGCGCCGAGCGCCGCGAAGGCCGACGCCTTCGATCCCGACAGGAACAGCACGCCGAAATAGGCCACGAAGGGCGCCAGGACCGGCAACAGCGAGGGCAGGATCATCTCGCGGATGGCGGCCTTGGTCAGCATATCGACGGCCCGGCCGTAATCGGGCCGGTCCGTACCCGCCATGATGCCGGGCTTCTCCTTGAACTGGCGCCGCACCTCCTCGACCACGGCGCCGGCCGCGCGGCCGACCGCCGTCATGGCGATGCCACCGAAGAGGTAGGGGATCATCCCGCCGAAGATCAGCCCCGCCACCACGTAGGGGTTGGACAGATCGAAGGAGACGGTGCCGACGTCACGGAAATACGGGATCGTGTCTCCGTGGGCCGAGAAGTAGGTCAGGTCGTTCGAATAGGCGGCAAAGAGCACCAACGCGCCGAGGCCGGCCGAGCCGATGGCGTAGCCCTTGGTCACCGCCTTGGTGGTGTTGCCGACGGCATCGAGCGCATCGGTCGAGTGGCGCACGTCCTTCGCCATGCCGGCCATTTCGGCGATGCCGCCGGCATTGTCGGTGACGGGACCGAAGGCGTCGAGCGCCACGATCATGCCGGCGAGGCCCAGCATGGTGGTCACCGCGATGGCGGTGCCGAAGAGCCCAGCCAGTTCGTATGTCGAGATGATGCCCGCGATGATGACGAGCGCCGGCAATGCCGTCGATTCCAGCGATACCGCGAGCCCCTGGATGACGTTGGTGCCGTGGCCCGTCACCGAGGCCTGGGCGATGGAGACGACCGGGCGTTTGCCGGTGGCGGTGTAATATTCGGTGATGACGACGATGAGCCCCGTCACGACGAGGCCGACGAGGCCGGAATAGAAGAGATGCAGCCCGGTCACGGCGTGGCCCGCGACGGTGCCGAGGACACCCCAGCCGGTGACGAATTGCGTCGCGACGGCAAGGCCGCCGATCGACAGGAGTCCAGTGGCGATCAGCCCTTTGTAGAGCGCCCCCATGATGGAATTGCCGGCGCCGAGCCGGACGAAATAGGTGCCGATGATGGAGGTGACGATGCAGGTGCCGCAGATGGCCAGCGGGTAGACCATGGTGGCGCCGAGCACCGGCAGGCCGGCAAAGAAGATCGAGGCCAGGACCATCGTGGCGACGACCGTCACGGCATAGGTCTCGAAGAGATCGGCCGCCATGCCGGCGCAGTCGCCGACATTGTCGCCGACGTTGTCGGCGATGGTGGCGGGGTTGCGCGGGTCGTCTTCAGGGATGCCGGCCTCGACCTTGCCGACGAGATCCGCGCCGACATCGGCGCCCTTGGTGAAGATGCCGCCGCCGAGACGGGCGAAGATTGAGATCAGCGACGCCCCGAAGCCCAGCGCCACCAGCGCGTCGATGACTTCGCGGTCGAGCGTATTGTCGGCGCCGATGCCGTGGCCGAGCGGTCCGGTGAGGACCGCGTAATAACCGGCGACGCCGAGGAGCGCCAGGCCGGCCACCAGCATGCCGGTGACGGCGCCCGCCTTGAAGGCGATGTCGAGACCGGCGGCGAGAGAGCGCGAGGCCGCCTGGGCGGTGCGGACATTGGCGCGGACCGAGACGTTCATGCCGATGAAGCCGGCGGCGCCCGATAGGACGGCGCCGAGAAGGAAGCCCACCGCCACCGGCCAGGAAAGGAGCAGTCCCAGGCCGACGAAGATCACGATTCCGACGATGCCGATGGTCACGTACTGGCGGCGAAGATAGGCCTGCGCGCCTTCCGCGATGGCGCCGGCGATCTCCTGCATGCGCGCCGTGCCGGGGTCGGCCGATATGACCTGATTGACCGTGACGACCCCGTAGGCGATCGCCAGAACGCCGGATAGAACAATGAGCCAGATTGGATTCATCTCGTCTCGACTCCCCTTGGGACTGCGCTGATGCATCAGGTCCTCCTCGGGCAGCGCGATCTTTGCCGCAGGTCTTGCTCGAGGTGTGAGGAGGATGCGACGGATCTCTCCCGCTCCGCAACCCGCCATCGCAAGCTTTCCCGGCACACCCGCTGGGTCGCGCAGGCTACGTCGGGCCGGGCAACCAAGCCGCGGGGCGGATCGTTCCTGTGCCAGATCCCGAGCCGACGAGTTCCGCATGACCATCGATCCTTCCGCCTACCGTATCTGCCTCGTGACCGACCGCGGCCTCGCGCAGGGCCGCTCTTTGGTCGAAGTCGTGATGCGGGCCGTGACGGGAGGCGCCACGATGGTGCAATTGCGGGAGAAGACCGCCACGACCCGAGCCTTTCTCGACGAGGCTCGCGCGCTGAAATCCCTCCTCGCGCCGCATGGCGTGCCGCTGATCGTCAATGATCGCGCGGATGTCGCGCTGGCGATCGACGCCGACGGAGTTCATGTCGGCCAGACCGATCTGCCGGTCGAGGCCGTTCGGGCGATCATCGGTCCCGGCAAGCTGATTGGCCTGTCGATCACCAACGCCGAGCAGATGGCCCGTCCCGACGCCGGCGCCGCCGATTATCTGGGGATCGGGCCGGTCCACCCGCAGAAGACGAAATCCGATGCTGCGACGCCTCTCGGCCTCGGCGGTTTCGCCAGGCTCCGACGCCTGACCACCATGCCCGTCCTGGCGATCGGTGGCGTCAAGCCGGACGATGTCGCCATGCTGGTGGAAGAAGGTGCCACTGGGGTCGCGGTCGTCAGTGCCATCATGGCGGCTGAAGACCCGGAAGCGGCCGCACGGGCCTTCGTGCAGGCTTGGGCGCGCGAGCAGGCCTGACGCCGGCTGCCGGGGTGAGACCTCGCTTCTTGTCAGATCGTGCGAACGCCTGCTCTCGACCTGTCATCGACAGATGTTACCCGACGGCCTCCTGCAGTCGCGTGGCCATCGCGGGAACTGCCGAAACTAAAGGCCGGCCATTTCATGCGCGGGCCGCACGATGGGGGCCGGCAATCCCTGCCAGGTCTCGAGGAACCCCGGGACGTCCGCGGCCGCCATCGGTTTAGCGATCAGGTAGCCTTGGGCAAGCTCGCACCCGATGTCGGCCAGGACATCGAGTTGCGACTGTGTCTCGACACCTTCGGCAACGGTCTTGAGCGCTAGGCTATGAGCGAGGCCGATGACCGCTTTGACGATCACTTTGGCGTCCGCGTCGGTTTCCATGTTGGAGACGAACGAGCGGTCGATTTTCAGCCACGACATGGGAAAGCGCTTGAGGTGAGACAGCGACGCGTAGCCCGTCCCGAAGTCGTCGAGAGAAACCGACACTCCCGCGCCGTCCAGCGCATTCAGCGCTTTGGTGACCGCCGAGGTCGCGTCGTCCAGCAGAACCCCCTCGGTCACTTCGATCTCGAGCTGGTCCGTCCGCAGCCCCGAGTCGGCTAGCGCTCTGAGGACACCGTCCGCGAAGTCATGGCGATGAAGTTCGGGCGCCCCGGCATTCAGGGCGACGTGTCCGAAGGGCACGCCCCGATCCGTCCAAGCGCGCATGTCCGCCGTGACGCAGCGCAACATGCGCAAGCCGAGACGACACGCCACGTCGGGGTCGGCGAATGCCTGCTGCAGCTCCGACGGAGCACGCAGGCCCGACGCGTCGGTCCATCGCAGAAGGGCCTCGAACCCGACCACCTTTCCGGTCACGAGCGAGACCTTGGGCTGATAGAAGGGGAACACTGCATCTCGGTTGAGGGCGTCCTTGGCGGAACGGAGCACCCGTACCCGGCGATCGAAGTCGTCGCGCATGGTCGGGTCGAACGATGCCACGCGGTTCCGGCCCGCCTTCTTCGCCGCGTAGAGCGCTACGTCGGCATTCTTGAGCAGCATCGTGACGTCGGTGTCGTGGCGCGGATATGCGGACCAACCGACGCTGACGGAGCCCTCGATCTCCCGCCCGGCGTGCATCAGCGGCTGGCGAAGAGCCACCAGGATGTCCTCGCCGACGGCGTCGAAGGCGCTGTCGTGCCGATCGCCCGAGATGACCACGCCGAACTCGTCGCCTCCGAGGCGCGCCACGGTGGCATTAGATGGGCAGCAACCTCGAAGCCGATCCGCGATCGCGCGCAGCACGGCGTCTCCGGCATCATGCCCCAGAGTGTCGTTGATCTCCTTGAAGCGGTCCACGTCGACGATCAGCACGTAGGCCTCTGTCCCTTGAAGACCGGCCCGCGCCACCGCTTCATCGACGCGCGCCTGGAACAGCGTGCGGTTGGCCAACCCCGTCAGCGGGTCGGCATGGGCTGCCCGCCACAATTCCTGTTCGACCCGCTTACGTTCCGTGACGTCCTGCATCGTGCCGACGCGACGAACCGCACGGCCCTCTTCATCGAGGAAGAGCCTCTCCCGCTCCTCCATCCAGCGTACCTCGCCCGACTCGAACGCAAGCCGGAACGTGTTCACCCGCAGACCGTCGAGGGGCTGATTCGATAACCGCCAGTCGTCTACCAACTGCGAGCGATCGTCGACGTGCACCGCGTCCTTGAAGAGCTTTCGGTCGGGGACGGTGGTCCGGGGAAGCCGAAGCAGATCGTAGAATTCGGGCGACCATTCCCGCTGTCCGGTCAGCAGGTTGACGTCGTAGGTGCCGAGCCCGGCCACCTCGCTGGCCAGCCGCAGTCTTCTCTCGCTGGTGCGAAGCGCCTGTTCCGCGGTTCGGCGCTCATGGATATCCGAGATGACGCCCACCCAACCGTCGACGACGCCGTCCGCTCCGAGGAGCGGCACGACGTCGTCGGAGACCCAGCGATGGCCTCCGTCGACGTGACACAGTCGATACTCGTGCCGATAGGTTTCGCCTGCCACGAGAGCCTGGTTGCGCTTCGCTCTCACGCTCTCCCGGTCGGCGGGATGCACGGCATCGATCCAGTCGTCAGCCGCGTCGGCGGTACTGCGGCCCGTGAACTTCGCCCAACCCTGACGCTCGCAGCGTTGCTGAGCGGCGTCCGAATGCCAGACGATGATGGAGGTCGCGTCCAGCAGGGCCTGGTATCGGCGCAATGTGGAATGCAGCGCGTCGCGCGTTCGCTTTCGATCCGTGTAGTCCTGGAATGTGCCGACACGGCGGACCGGGCGTCCCGCGTCGTCGAGCACGGCCCGCGCCCGAGACGCGATCCAGCGCGTCTCACCGGTATCGGGGCGGACGATCCTGAAGTTCGTCAGAGACATCCCGTCCACTTCGACGAGATTGCGGCGATACTTCTCGACGACGGTGTCCCGATCCTCCGGATGCAAAGCAGTCGCGAGGCTGTCACAAGCGGTGTTTTCGAAGCCGAGCATGGCCCGCGCCTCCGTTGAGAGGGTGCACCCTCCCGTACGCAGGTCGACCTCCCAGGTGCCCAGCGCCGCGGACTCGAGCGCGAGACGCAGTATCGTGCCCTCATCGCGCAGTTTCTGTTCCGCGATCTTGCGATCATGGATGTCGGTGATCACCCCGACCCAACCGATCATCG
>JAYVMK010000424.1:0-11130 GCA_043758995.1 Lichenibacterium sp.
TGCCCGAGTAGAGGCCCAGCGCCACCGTCACGGCGATGACGCTCGCCACTACGGCGTGATAGGCGCCCGTGAGCCTGAAGGGTTCCGGCAGACGTCGCGCCAGGAGGTAGAGGAACCCGAGGACGATCGGCAAAAGCAGCGCGTTCAGCACCTGGACCCCGACGGCCAGCGACACGACGTCGACCCCACCGACGATGAAGCCGGCACCGGCCAGCAGCACCGCCCCGTAGACGACGTAGAACCACGGGGCCTCTCCCATCGGCTTGTCGAGGGAATGGCCGAAACCGAGCAGCTCACCCAGCGTCCGCGCGGCCGTGAGCGTCACCACGATGGTGGCGACGATCGCGGCTCCCGACATGCCGATGCAGAAAGCGATCTTGCCGACCAGCGAGCCGAGGATCGGCGTCAGCGCGTCGGCGATCTGCTGCACGGTGTCGAGGTGTCCCGCCTGCCCGCCATGCTGCAGCGCCGCCGCGCAGGCCACCACGACGGCCGCCATGACGATCTGCGTCACCACGGCACCGACGGCGGTGTCGACGCGCTCCGTTGCGATGTCGGTGCTTTTCAGGCCTTTCTCCACGACCGCGGACTGCTGGTAGAACACCATCCAAGGCATGATGACGGCGCCGATATTGGCCGAGACCAGGAACAGATACTTGCTGTCCGTCACCGGGATGGACACGACCTGCCCCGCCGCCTCGCCGAGATCGGGATGGGCCCAGATCGCCACCCCGACGAACACGATCTCGAAGGCGCCCGCCGCAAGCGCGATCCGCTCGACCGATTTGTAGGAACCCGTCACGGCCATTAGAATCAGGGCCGCCACGACGATGGCCATCGATGCCACGGTCGGCAGACCCAGGAGCGTGCCGACGCCGGCGATGCCGCCCATTTCGGTGAGAAGCGCGCCGATGCAGGCCACCACCAGGGTCGAGACCGACACCCACGCCCAGAACGTGCCGAAGTGCCGCCGGATCAGCCCGGCATGGCTTTCGCCCGTGACGGCACCGAGCCGCACGGTGAGCTCCTGGACGATATAGAGGACCGGGATGAGGACGAGTTGCAGCCACAAGAGGCGATAGCCCCATTGCGCGCCGCTCTGCGCCGCCGTGACGAGGCTGCCGACATCGGTGTCGGCCAGCATCGCCACGATCCCCGGGCCCAGCACGGCGGCGAGGCGCGGCCAAGAGAAGCTGCCTGTGCCCGAGCCCTTACCGGGCTCGGTCCGTCGCTGTTCATCCATCGGTGATCCGGCCGGAGCGCTGCGGGAGCGACGGTCGAGGCCGACGCAGTGGAGTGCCTACGCGGCGGCTCCGGCACAGGTTGCAAGATCAGGACGGCGTGTGCCGGCCGGGCCTGCATCACCGGTGCATTCGATTGCCCAGCACGTAGCCGAAGAGGCCGATGAGCACGATGCCGACCGCACCCTGCATCGACGTGACCAGGTAGAAGACCGGGCTCACGGGTCGCAGACCGATGTCGGGCGCCGAGGTCGAGAGCATGTTGAGGAAGGAATAGGCCAGGAGGTCGAAGGGGCTTTCCGTGACCCGCTTGATTTCGCCGGCCGGCCCGGTGGAGACCCGCACGAGCGACTGCGTAGCGCCGTAGAATAGCGCGAAGGCCGCGATCAGCGTGCCGAACGCGCGCATCACCCGCCACAGGCTCTCGCCATAGTCGCAGAGCCATTCCACGAAGGCGTCGGACAGCCATCCGAGGCCGTGGCGCGTCATCTTGCGCCAGTCGCGCTGGCGGAAGGCGTGCCGCGCCGTCTCCCGCTCGTGCAGCTTGCCCATCAGCCGGCCTTTGCGGAACGCCCAGGAGGCTTCGTCGCCGTTGCCGAGCGTGCGGAAATTCTGCTCGAGAACCACATAGGCGTCGCGAGCCGCGTGATAGTCCCCCGCCAGTTCCTCGCCGACGGCGCCGCCGAGCTGCTCGGCGCGAAGTCTCGTATTGTCGAGCCAGGCCCCGGCAAGCCGCGCGTGCTTCAGCGAACAGGTCTGGAGGTTCAGCCGCGGCAGGCTCGCATTGGACAGGTCCGCCCCATCGAGGTGGGCGCCATCCATCACGGCGCCGTCGAGCTTGGCGCCGCGCAGCTTGGCGCCACCGAACGTCGCCTTCTTGAGGCTCGCCCCGCTGAAGTCGGCCCCGGTCAGGTCGGCTTCGGTGAAATCCGCCTCGTCGCAGCGCGCGTTCTTGAAACAGGCGTCGTCGGCTTCCGCCTTGCCGGCCCGCACACCCCAGAGATCCGCCCCCGTGAAATCGGCGCTGTCGAGCAGCGCGCCGGCCAGCGTCGCGTAACGCAGATGGGCACCGGCGAAACAGGCATCCTCGAGCATGGCATCGCTGAAGTCGGCCTCGCCGGCGCTGGCGTCCTTCAGGTTGGCACCCCCAAGGTCGGCGCCGACGAATCGGACCTGTTCGAGCACAGTTTGCGAGAGATCGGCCGAGCGGCCCATGACGTCGGAGAGGTCGGCGCTCCGCAGGTTGGCCCCGCGCAGCCGCGCCCCGGCGAGACGGCCGCCCGTGAGGTCGACGCCCGCCAGCGCGAGGCCGCGGCTGTCGCCGTCCCACCACGCCGGCATCGTGCCATCCGCAGGGGCGATTGTGTCGCGTCCGGCCTGAAGACCGGACAGGTCGCGCGAGGCCAGCGCCTCGGCCAACGGCATCGTTCCGGCCTTGAGCCGCACCACCAGGTCGCCGTCCGGCGCGGCCGCCATCGGCTGTGTCTGTCGATCCGTCATTCGATCCCGTCCTCACGCGCAGCCGATCCTGCGCTGAGCGCGGGGTCAACCCGCGTCGGCGCGGGTGGTTCGCCGGACTGGGCCGGGTTAGGGCTCAACCGCAACGCTGGGACCGCGACCCGACCATGAATGCCGTCGTCGACGCCGTGCTGCCCGTCTTCGCGCTAATCGGTGTCGGCTCTCTGGCGGCACGGCGCGGCTTGCTCGATGCCGCCGTGACCGATGCCTTGAACCGCTTCACCGTCTGGTTGGCCCTGCCCGCGCTGCTCTTCGGCGCCACGGCGCGGATGAGCTGGGCCGACATCGACCATCCGGGTTTCGCTTTCGTCAGCGCCGTCGGGATCGCGCTCACCTTCGCGCTCTCCATGCTGCTCGACCGGCGGAGGGGAAAGCGCCTCGCCGATCGCGCCATCGAAGGCCTCGACGCCGCCTACGGCAATACGGGGTTCCTCGGCATCCCACTGGGAGTGGCGCTGTTCGGCAATGCCATCCTGCCGGCGCTGGTCATTTCCACGCTGCTGACCGCCTGCCTGCTGTTCGGCATCGCCATCGTGCTGATCGAGATCGATCTCGCGGCGACAGCGGACCTGCGCCGGACACTGCTGAAAGCCCTCCGCTCCCTGACGCGCAATCCGCTGTTGGTCTCGCCTGTGGCAGGCGGCCTTTGGGCAGTCACCGGATTGGGGCTGCCGCTGCCGGTCGACCGCTTCGTCACCCTGCTCGGCGCCGCGGCCGGCCCCTGCGCCCTCGTCACCATCGGGCTGTTCCTGCACCAGCAGCGGGAGCGGGCCGACCCGCGCGAGGTGGCCCGTCTCGTGGGGCTCAAACTCTTCGCCCAACCGGTGCTGACCCTCGGCGTCGCCTGGCTCGTGCCGCTGCCGAAACCCTGGTTCGACGCGGCGGTGTTGCTGGCCGCCCTGCCGACCGGCACCGGCCCCTTCATGCTGGCCAAGCTCTACGAGCGCGAGGCGGCGGCGACCTCGCGCGCCATCCTGCTGTCGACGGTGCTGAGCGTCGTCACGGTGTCGGTGCTGGTGGTCCTGCTACGGCCCTAGCAGGGCACGCGTGTGTCACGCGAACGGCCGGCGTCACTCCCCCTCGACCCGCCCCCGCATCGCCTTGACATCGCCGCGGATACGCTTGCCCTCGAGGCGGCGCTTCTTCGAGCCCAACGTCGGGCGGGTCGGGCGGCGCGGCGGCGGGGGCGGGACGGCCGCTTCCTGGATCATCTCGACCAGGCGCTCCAGCGCGTCGGCGCGGTTGCGCTCCTGGGTGCGGAAGCGCTGCGCGGTCAGAACCAGCACGCCATCCTTGGTCAGCCGACGCCCCGACAGCCGTTCCAGGCGCCCCCTCACGCCCTCGGGCAGGTTTGGCGAATGGCGCACGTCGAAACGGAGCTGCACCGCCGTCTCGACCTTGTTGACGTTCTGCCCGCCCGCGCCGGAGGACCGGATGAAATCCTCATGCAGCTCGTCGTCGTCGAGCGCGATGCGGTCCGTGATCCTGATCACCGGGGGCGGGCTCCATGGAGGTCCGGCGAGGTCATACAGGCTCAGGGCGGGAGGCGCGACCCTCGTCGACGATCGGCTTCCGCGGGTGAAGACTCGGAACAGCACCGCGACGAGCAGCGCGATGGTGGTCCCCATCATTCATTTCAGCAAACTGATTTCGCCTGTCATGGTCGCAAGACGGACGTTGATCCCGGTGATGTCGGTTTTGATTGCGAAGACATCCTTGCGGGTTGCTTCGATGTCGGCGTCGCGCTTCGAAAAAGTCCGGGGGGTGTCGTCATCGGCTGTCGCAAAGGCAGCCGAGAGTGCGACGGCGGCCTCGAGGGCCTTGTCGTCGGGAACGTCCAGAACCCGGAATGCCTCATAGACCTCGACCTGAAGCACGCGCATCACCGCTCCTTCTGGCCAATGACTATCGCGCGGCAGCGCTCCGCTTGCGAGGGCGAGCCGTGCTGAACACGCCTCACCGCTCGCCCAGCGCCCTTGTCGCCAGCACGGCGGCCGAGGCGCGGTTCTCGACGCCGAGCTTGGCGAAGACCGTCTCGAGATGCTTGTTCACCGTGCGGGGGGCGAGGTCGAGGATGGCGGCGATGTCGCGGTTGCTCTTGCCGCGCGCGATCCACAGCAGAACCTCGGCCTCGCGCGCCGTGAGGCTGAACCGTTCCTGCAGCACCGCCTCGTCGGGGCGCCGGTCGTGCGGGCTCAGGCGGAACAGCAGTTCGCCCGCCCCCGCGGCGCCGAGATAGGCGAAGCCGAGCGCCAGCCGGCCATCCGCGCCCGTCGCCACCACCGGATCCGCCGCGGCGCGGCCGGCGAGGAGCCGCGGCCCCATCTCGGCCGGCAGGGCGCCCTCGCCACCCCATAAGGCCCTCAGCAACGCGGCGGCGCCCGGGGTCGACCACAGCACGCGGCCCTGGCCGTCGAGCGCCAGGAGCGAGGCGCCCGACGTGTCGAGTGCCGCCCGGGCGCTCTGTGCCGCGCGGGCATTGGCGAGATGGACGCGGATGCGCGCCAGGAGCTCGTCGAGGCGGATGGGCTTTGTGACGTAGTCGACGCCGCCGGCCCCGAGCCCCGCCACGACATGTTCGGTCTCCGACAGCGCCGTCATGAAGATCACCGGCACATGGGCGGCGGGTCCGGTCTTGAGGCGGCGGCAGGTCTCGAACCCGTCCATGCCGGGCATCACGGCGTCGAGCAGGATGAGGTCGGGCACCACGCGGCCGACCAGCGCCAGCGCCTGGGCGCCACCCGTCGCCACCAGCGCCGTGATGCCGGCCCGCTCGAGCGCCTCGGTGAGGAAGCCCAGCGTGTCGGGCGTGTCGTCGACGACCAGCACCGTGTCGCGCAGGGGGGCGGTCACGACGCCACGCCTTCGGTGTCGGGCACCGCCGCGGCCTCGTCGAGCACCGCCGCGACGCCGTCGAAATCAAACCGCGCCACGCGCTCGCGCAGGGCCGCGACGAGCGGCGCCTGGCCCGGATCCTCCCCCAGGGCGGCGAGCTTGGCTTCGAGGCCGCGCACATAGCCGATGGAGGCGAGCCGCTTCAGTTCGGCGGCATCGGCGGGGTCCGGCTCGCAGCGGTCGAGCACCGGAGATGCGCCGGAGGGCGGCTTCGGCGGCCCCTCGATCCAGTCGAGGAGCAGCAGCGAGCCGACGAGATCGATCAGGGTGGCGAGATCGAAGGGTTTCGGCAGGACGGCGTCATGGTCGGCCTCGCCGCTCGCCGCCGGTCGCGGCGTGCCTTCGCCGAGGTTGGCGGACATCATGAGGATCGGCGCGTCGAGCCCCCGGGCGCGCAGCGTCTGGGCCAGCGTCCAGCCGTTCATGCCGGGCATGGAGACGTCGAGGACGAAGAGGTCCGGCTGCACGTCGGCGAGCAGCGACAGGCACGTCGGCCCGTCGCGCGCGCTCAGCACCGCGAAGCCGAGCGGCTCCAGGATGGCGCGCAGCAGCACCGGCTGTTCGGGATCGTCGTCGACCACCATGATGGTGCGCCGCCGCCCGCCATAGCCCGAGACGGCGCGCGGCACCGGGGCGAGCGCGGGCGCTGCCGTGGCGGCCAGCATCAGCCGCAGCCGGAACAGCGCGCCGCCCTGCCCCGACGGCGGCTCCAGCACGGCGATCTCGCCGCCCATGAGTTCGGCGAGGAGCTTGGTGATGGTGAGGCCGAGCCCCAGGCCCGGCACGGCCTCCTCCCGCGCCTGGGCGCCGCGATCGAAGGGCTCGAAGATGCGGCTGCGGTCCTCCGGCGCGATGCCGGGCCCGCTATCCGCCACATCGAGCGTCGCCACCTGGTTGCGGTACCCCACCGTCAGCGAGACATGGCCGGCGGCGGTGAACTTGATGGCGTTGGAGAGGAGGTTGATGAGGATCTGCCGCAGGCGTTTCTCGTCGGTCCGCACCACCGGCGGCAGCGCCTCGAGGCCGGCGACGCGGAAATCGAGATCTTTGCCGGCCGCCTGGAGCCGGACCATGTCGACGAGGCCGGCGAAGAACTCGCCCGTGCGCACCCGGTCGGCGCGGATCTGCAGCCGGCCCGCCTCGATCTTCGACACGTCGAGCAGCCCGTCGATCAGCCCGGACAGATGCTCGGCCGAGCGGCGGATCACGCGCACGCCGTTCTGCCGCGCCGGCGGCATGTCGCCGTCGCGCTCGAGGAGCTGCGCGTAACCCAGGACGGCATTGAGCGGCGTGCGGAGCTCGTGGCTGAGCCCCACCACGTAGCGGCTCTTGGCCGAATTCGCGGCTTCGGCGACGTTCCGCGCGCGCTGCAATTCGGCATCGGTGCGCCGGTGGGCGGCGATCTCGGCCAGCAGCAGGGCGGTCTGGCGGCCGGATTCGTCCTGGGCGGCGCGGCGGCTTTCGCCCGCCAGGGTGAAGAACCAGGCGAGCACCCCCGCCACGATGGAGAGGATGGCGAAGGCCGCCCAGAGCGTGCGGTCGACCACGGGGCGGATGGCCGGGCCCGTGGCGGCGGCGCCGAAATCGATCAGCAGCAGCACGAGGCTGATGACCGCGACGAAACACAGGAAGGTGGCGCCGAACTGCAGGCTGGAGCGGCTGAGCCGCGCCGCCCAGGCGCGCGGCAGCAACGCCTTCACGGCCGCCGTGCCCTGCGCCAGGGCCGTCGCATGGGGCCGGCAGAGATCGCCGCAGCGCGCATCGAGCGAGCAGCAGAGCGAGCAGATCGGCCCCGCATAGGCGGGGCAATGCGCCATGTCCTCCGATTCGAACGGGTGGTCGCAGATCGAACAGGTGATGGCGGGCCGCGCCCCCCAGGCGGCGCGGGGCCGGCGGGCCAGGTAATAGCGCCCGCGCGTCACGGCCGCGATGACGGGCGCCGCCACGAGCGCGACGCCGAGCGCCACGAAGGGCGCCAGCGCCGCGAGGGCCCCGCCGAAGAGCCCCGCCGCCGCCCCCAGGGCGACGAGCGTCGCCAGCGCCATGGCGCCGCAGCCGACCGGGTTGATGTCGTAGAGATGGGCGCGCTTGAACTCGATGCCGGGCGGCGACAGGCCGAGCGGCTTGTTGATGGCGAGATCCGCCACCACGGCGCCGATCCAGGCCACCGCCACGACGGCGAAGAGGCTGAGGATCCGCTCCAGCGCCGCATAGATGCCGAGCTCCATCAGCAGCGCCGCGATGGCGACGTTGAACAGCAGCCAGACGACGCGGCCCGGATGCGAATGGGTGAGGCGCGAGAAGAAGTTGGACCAGGCGAGCGAGCCCGCATAGGCGTTCATGACGTTGATCTTGAGCTGCGACACCACCACGAAGCCGGCGGTGAGCAGCGCCACCGCCTCGGGCCAGCGCAAAACGTGCCCGAAGGCGATGCGATACATCTCGGCCGGGTCGGCGGCATGGTCGGGCGACACGCCGGCGCGCAGCGCCATCACGGCGAGCAGCGAGCCGAACAGCAGTTTCGGGGCGCCGAGCACGATCCAGCCGGGGCCCGCGGCCAGCAGCGACAGCCACCAGGCCCGCGTGGCCCGCCCCGGCGCCGGCCGGGCGGGGAGGAAGCGCAGCACGTCCACCTGCTCGCCGATCTGCGGCATCAGGGCGAGGATGACGGAGGCGGCGCCGCCGAATTTCTCGAGGTCGAAGCCGCCCGCCCCGGCCGGCACCCCGAGGCCGCCGAAAGACGTCCAATCGAGGATGGCGGCCTGGTCGTGCCAGGCGATGAAGCCGACGGGCAGGAGGTTCAGCCCGATCCACAGCGGCTGGGTGAGGAGCTGGAACCGGCTGATCCAGCTTATGCCATGCGTCACCAGCGGGATCACCGCCAGCGCGCTGACGAGATAGCCGAGCGGCAGCGGCACGCCGAAGAACAGTTTCAAGGCCGTCGCCATGATTGACCCTTCGATGGCGAAGAGCATGAAGGTGAAGGTGGCGTAGACCAGCGACGTGACGGTGGAGCCGATGTAGCCGAAGCCGGCGCCGCGCGTCAGCAGGTCGACGTCGACCCCCGACCGCGCCGCATGGATCGACACCGGCAGCCCGGTGAGGAACAGCACCGCGGAGACCACCAGGGTGGCGGCGAGCACGTTGGAGAACCCGTAGGTGAGCGTGACGCTGCCGCCGATGGCCTCCAGCGCCAGGAACGAGATGGCGCCGAGCGCCGTCTGCGACACGCGCGACGACGACCACCGCCGCGCCCCCTTGGCGGTGAAGCGCAGCGCGAAATCTTCCAGCGTCTCGTCGGCGACCCAGCGGTTGTAGTCGCGCCTGACGGGCAGGATGCGTTGGCGTCCGGTCATTGCTCCCCCGTGCGGGCCATGCAGGTTATGGGCCGGCGCGGGGTGGGTTGGCAAAAAGGGTTGCCGCCAGACGGCACGGCTCCTCAAAATGAGGGAATGTCACTTGCAGGACGAAGATGAGCTGCACCAAGCTCTCTTGAGTTTCCGGGAGGGCGAGGTCGATGGCGTTGATACGAAGGTTCAGCCAGGTCGCGATGACGCGCAACTCGGTCCATGATGAAATCGGCGCAACGTTCAGTCCTTTCATGGAGCGTGGCCAAAAGTACGTGCAAATTGACAGCTATGGACGCCAAGGTCGAGATATTTCCGGGAAGAAGAGTCAATCAATTCAACTAGATGAAGAGGGTGCTAGGTCTCTGGTCGCCATTCTGAGGCATGAGTTCGAAATCGATTAAGCCTGGGGGCGATCGAACTCACCGAGGAGCTTGAGGTCTCGGATCGGTGTGAGCTACGCAGGTAAGGCATGGCCGGCTCTCGTCTTCCCCGACCTCCGGAAAGGCTGCGGTGATCTAAGCTTGCGACATCCTGGGCGTGAGCAAGCCGTCGACGACCGCGATTCAGGTGCTGCGCAGGCAAGGCTGTTCGTCGCGCGTCCGAGGCTCGGAGGTGATGTGCTCTCGACACCTTGGCCAGCAGGCCAGCGTCCCATCTGTGGATCAAGGCCCAGCGATTCGTAACCGCTCTGCAATTATCGAGTCGAGTAACCGCTCGACCTCTAAAGCAGGAAGACAATCTAGAAGACGATATCCGCCGACGGAATTCACTTCCATCATTAACGTCCTAAACGCACGACGTTCGAAAAGCGCCTGGTTTCCGCAGAAGGAATGCGCGAGGCGCTTAACGATTGCGCCAAATAAGTTCACAGATTGAGAAACGGTGGGTCGCTCAACCAGGTTTGCTCGTACATCGGATCGAAAGAGTAAGGCTCTTAGGGCGAGGTCAGGATTAACATCGTCGACTCGAGCGCATAGATGCCCCATCCACCAAAGGCGGGACCCTACTTGGTCGCGTTCAACCTGCCTCTTATCACGGGCAAACCAGTGCTTCGCGATATGCGCCACAGCTTCCGCATCTCCAGTCGGAATGGGCCAGCGACGGCGGGCGTGATCGGCAAGCGCAGTATGGCTGAGATACGCCCAAAATCGCTCATCGCGGGCGTCATAAGGACTTAACTCCTTGAGCGCGGAGTAAACGATTTTGCAGTTCTCAACTTCATGATAGTCCCCCCCGCCAGGGGCTTGAAGCAAACTAAAAGCCTCGACATCGATCTCGACATTGTGCTCGAACCAGAAAGAAGGGTCGGCCTCGAGAAAGTCAAAGCTTCCACTGCGATACAATTCGAGATTGATAAGGATCGAAGCACGAAGTTGTTCGAGTGACACAGCCTTAAGAAGCCTGGATCTCATTCGTTGATCTCCCCAAAGAAGTAACGATCCAGAACAGCGAAGGGATGCCGCATTAACTGCTGTGCTAACCAAGTTTCGGGATGATGATCTATTTCTAGGTGCTGATCCGCCAACCTTTGCTGAAAGATACGGATCCAACGCTGATCGCTCAGCTCACCTGCTTTGAGGATCGATAAACATTGGACCACAGCGCCGAAGTAAATCGAATTCAGGAGAATTGCACGTTTCTCCTTGCTGTTGCGCGCATTGCTAACCCGATCCTTGAGCGCAGGGTTAACCATAATACGGACCCTGTCTTCCGATGTGTCTATCTGCCATTCATTAGACGCAATGTTTTCATTTGCGGCGAGAAAGAAGCATGAGCTAATTGGCTTGAAGGTTTCACGGTCGACATAGATCAACTGAGGTTCATCAACCGCAAGCACTGCACCACTGGGAAAGGAAAACGGACCTTCACCGAACTCAGCGTTAATCCAAGGACAACTGAATCCTTCAATTGCCTCAACTGCCACCACGTAAGGATAGATCAGAACTTCACCACGAAGCGAGCCTGTAGGGAATCGCTCGCTGAAGTGAGGTTGGCTACTCAGCATCGCTTTACGGAAATAAGTATCGCGACAAGAAATTACGACAGCATATCTAGCTTTATTCGATTCGACGAGCGCACGAATCTCATCGACGCCGACTGAAATATCAGCCTCAGCTGTAATTTCG
>JAYVMK010000425.1:0-7184 GCA_043758995.1 Lichenibacterium sp.
GAGCAGAAAGGGACCGTTCAGGCGCTCGGGACAGCCCGGAGCCGCATCGGGCCTGACTCGCCCATAGCTCTCCGCGATGCGCTTGAAGATGCGGGCCAACGTCAGCCACGTCGGCATGTCGAGGTAGATGACGAGATCGGCAGCGCTGAACCGAGGGGCGAGCGTTCCCGTATAATTCCCGTCGATGATCCAAGTCGGACCGGCAGCGATACGGTCGACCTCGGCACGGAACTCCTCCTTCGAGACAGGCTGCCAGCCCGGACGATGGAACGCCTGGTCGAGGTGAAACACAGGGAGCCCCATGTCGGCCCCAAGCCGCCGCGCGAGCGTGGACTTTCCGCTCCCCGGCGGTCCCATGATCATGATCCGGCGGACGTTGTCGAACGTTCGTGGGGCGGTCGTCGGCCGGGATGCATCCGACGCAGGTCGCAGCGAGGTCTCCAACGTCCGCCTCAGGCGTCTTCAGGCTCGGCGGTCGACAACCACCAGCCATCGCCCCTCAGCCAGCACGTGTCATCGGGCGTGCCGTCGCGACGGAGCGAGCGCACGGGATCGATCCTGCGGCTTTTCATGGCGGCCGCGAGATGCCGGCCGGCTTCGTCGTCCTGTCCACCCTGGCACCCGATGAAGGTGGCTTGCGTGATGAACCGCGCCGGCCAGGATCGTCCGATGCCGACGACCCCGATCTCGGCTCCTGGACCGACTTCACCCGTGGTCGACACCCTGATGGCCGTGCCAGCGGCCGGACTCCCACCTGCGGTGGGGCGCTCGATCCTCAGCATGGCTCCGAAACCGCCGCTGGCCTGAAAAGGAAAGATCAGCCGGCCGCCGGGTTTCAAAGCGTCAAGCCAGACAGCGGGGATCTGCGGCAGTCCGGCGCTGACATAAACGATGTCCGCCCGGGGTAGCACCGGGTCGAGCCCCGAACGGCACTCGACCGTGGCCTGTGGCACCTCCGCGAGGTTGGCGGCTGCTCGCCGGGCGAGGTCGAGTGCGATCTCGAGGGCATGGACGCGCCCGCCATCACCGACAAGCTGCGCCAGGATCGCCGTGTAATAGCCCGAGCCGGCGCCGATCTGCAGCACTGTCTCTCCGGGCCGCGGGGAGACGGCGTCGAGACAGCATGCATGGAGGCTCGGCTCGCCGATGTTGATGCCGCGCGCCGCGTCGATCGCCACCAGCGTGTTCTGATAGAGGTAGGCAGGGTCGTCGTCGGGCGTGATGAGGTAACCGTCCTGGCTCGGCACCTTGATCGACCATGGTCCTGGGCCGGCGAAGATGTCACGTGGCACGGCCGCGAAAGCCTCCGCAATGCGGGGATCCCGAGCGCGCCCTTGCGCCGCGACGTATCGCGCGAAGAACTGGCGGAGCCGCGCCGATCTGTCGTCGTCGGCCATGGTCGGCACGACGGAACGGGGTGAGACCAAGCTGACCACTCCTGGAGGTCGCGGTTTTAGAGCCGCAAGACGCTACCGGCGCGTAGCGAGCGTAACGGCTGCTGGCGTCGCGGCCGACCCAGGATCGAAATCGTCGGACAGAAAGCGAGGTAAGACTCAGGTTAAAACCAGCGGTACTGAACCGGCTGGCTGCTGCCCGGACAGAGCAACAGCCAGCCTCGCATCAATGGTCGCCCGAGGGAGCTTTGAGAACGATCGTGGCGAGAGGGGGAAGGGTCAGCCTCAACACGGATGTTGGCTGGCCGTCACCCGCACTCGTCGTCACGCCGCCGCCGTTGCCGAGGTTGCCGCCGCCGTAGGTGCCCGCATCGGTATTGACGAGTTCGCGCCAATATCCCGCCTCGGGCACACTCACCGGATAGTCGGCACGCGGCACCGGCGTCATGTTGCTCACCACCAGCAGCCGTCCGCCACCGCGAGGATCGTGCCTGAAGAAGGCGAAGACCGAGCGATCCGCGTCGTCCGGGCCGGCCCAGGCGAACCCCTTGGGGTCGCTGTCTGTCGCATGGAGCGCGGGTTCGTCCGCGTAGACGCGATTGAGGTCGGCGATCAGGCGCTGGATGCCGCCATGGAAGGGACTGTCGATCAAATCCCAGTCGAGCGACGCGTCGTGGTTCCACTCGCGCCACTGGGCGATCTCGTCCCCCATGAAGACGAGCTTCTTTCCAGGGAACATCCACATGAACCCGTAATAGGCGCGCAGATTGGCGAACTTCTGCCAATCGTCGCCCGGCATCTTGCGGATCATGGAGCCCTTGCCGTGCACGACCTCGTCATGGCTGAGCGGCAGCATGAAGTGCTCGGAATAGGCGTAGACCATGCCGAACGTCATGAGGTGGTGATTGTAGCGCCGGTAGACCGGCTCCTGTTGCATGTACTGGAGCGTGTCGTGCATCCAGCCCATGTTCCATTTCATGTCGAAGCCGAGACCACCCTGCTCGACGGGGGCCGTCACGCCCGGCCAAGCCGTCGATTCCTCGGCGATGACCAGCGCGCCGGGCTGGCGCTGATGGATGATGCTGTTCAGATGGCGGAAGAACTCGACGGACTCGAGGTTCTCGCGCCCGCCGAACTTGTTGGGTACCCACTCGCCGGCTTTGCGGCTGTAGTCGCGGTAGAGCATCGACGCCACGGCATCGACCCGTAGCGCGTCCACATGGTAGCGCTCGAGCCATTCGAGCGCGCTGGCGATGACGAAGCCCTTCACCTCGTTGCGCCCGAGGTTGAAGATCAGCGTGTTCCAATCCTGGTGGAAGCCTTCGCGCGGATCGGCATGTTCATAGAGCGGCGTGCCGTCGAACTGCGCCAATCCCCAGACATCCGTCGGGAAGTGGGCCGGAACCCAGTCGAGGATCACGCCGATTCCGCTCGCGTGGCAGCGGTCGACGAAATAGGCGAAGTCCTCGGGGGATCCGTAGCGACCCGTGGGAGCGAAGAGGCCGAGAGTCTGGTAGCCCCAGGAGCCTCCGAAGGGATGCTCCATGATCGGCATGAACTCGATGTGGGTGAAGTTCAGCGCAGCCACATAGGGCACGAGCCGGTCCACCATCTCGCGCCAGTTGAGGCTGCGGCCCCCCTCCTCCTCGAGCTTCAGCCAGGAGCCGGGATGAACCTCGTAGACCGAGATCGGCGAGTCGAGCCCCTGACGCTGCGCCCGCGTCGCCTGCCATTCTGCATCGGTCCAGGCGAAAGGCTCGGACCGCGCCACGATCGAGGCCGTTGCCGGAGCGGGTTCCGCGGCGCGTGCCACCGGATCGGCCTTCTGCGGCAGCACGTTGCCGTCGGGACCCATGATTTCGTATTTGTAGCGGGTGCCAGGACCGATGCCGGGAACGAAGAGCTCCCAGATGCCGACGCTGCCGCGCAGCCGCATCGGCAGGCGGCGCCCGTCCCAGCTGTTGAAGTCGCCCACGACCGATACCCGGCGGGCATTGGGCGCCCAGACGGCGAAGCGGACGCCCGCAACACCTTCGCAACTCATGGCCTGCGCGCCGAGGCAGCGGCCGAGTTCGTAATGCGTGCCTTGTCCGATCAGGTGCAGGTCGAGGTCCCCGAGCAGCAGGCCGAAGCTGTAGGGGTCGTCGATCTCCTGAACGGCTTCGGCCCAGGTCACGCGCAGCCGATAGGGACCCGCCTTGGAGACGGGACCGGCGAACAGGCCCGCCGGATGGACCATCTCCAGGGTGGCGAGCCGGCTGCCGTCCTCGCGTGCCACGACGTCGACGCCGCGCGCGCCCGGCATGAAGGCCCGGATGACGCGCTCACCGTCGATCCTGTGGTCGCCGAGGATCGAGAAGGGATCGCCATGCCGCCCGTCGACGAGCGCCGCGATGGCATCCTGGCTGATCCCAGCCATAGCGTTCCGAACAGCCGTCACGCGTGCGTCTCCTGAGCCGTCAGGCGGTCGACGATGGCCTTGAAGCCACCGAGCGGTATGGGAAGCCATTTCGGCCGGTTGGCGACCTCGTAGCCAATCTCGTAGGCTGCCTTCTCGAGCAGCATCAGGTCGAGAAGCGGATCCTGAGGCTCCGGTGCGACCTCCTCCTCGCCGATCTCACGACCCTCCGCCGCGGCACGATAGTGCCGCAAGAAGGCGTCGGTTGCCTCGCGCCGGAAGGCATCGAGAAGGGTCCCGCGACGCTCACGCACCGGCTGAGGGCCCGCATCTTCCTCGATGCCCGATACGGCAGCCGCCGCATAATCCAGCGACCGGAGCAGCCCGGCCACATCGCGGAGGGGGCTGGCCTTGGCCCGGCGCTCGTCCAGCGCCTTGCTGGGCTCGCCCTCGAAATCGATGATGTAGGCATCGCTCGAGCTGACCAGGATCTGGCCGAGGTGGAAGTCGCCGTGGACCCGCGTCATGACGGTGCCATGGCCGGCCTGGGCCAGATGGTCGATGGCGCCCATTACGGCATCGCGACGTTCGAGAACTCCCTCGGCAAGCTCGCGCGCATTTGCGTCGAGCGACGACAAGCCGGCCGCAAGCGCGTCGAGTGCCCGGTCCACCTCGGCCCGGATGCTCCGCTTCCAATGCGCGACGGCATCCGCACCGGCATCGACCGGGCGGAAATCCGCATTGTCGGTCTCGCCGGCCAAGGTCCGATGCAATTCGCCGAGACGGCGTCCGACGGTCCCCACAAAGGCCGTCAGCACATGGTAATCGGCGCTGGCAGCGCTGTCGGTCAGGGCGGCGTCCTCGATGGCTCGGCGAAGATTGTCGAGAACCCAGGTCCAGGCATCGCCCTGGTTCTGGATGACACCCTGCACGATCGTCAGAGTGTTGGGCGTGCCGTCGGTGTCGATGCGTACGACCTCGCCGAGGAGCGGTGCCGTATTGGCGTAACCGGCATCGGTGAGATAGCGCGTCATCTCGGCTTCGGGATGGATGCCCGGGACAACCCGGCGAATCAGCTTGAGGATCGCCAAATTGCCGAGAAGGACGGACGAGTTGGACTGCTCGGAGGTCAGCCAGCGGATCTTGGCTTCGTCGATCCCCTCGAGAGCGTCAACGGCGTCCGTGCCGAGGCAACGGATCTCGCCGCTCGGCAGAGCGAGCGTGCTGCGGTTTCGCAGACCCCGCACGACCGCTCTCGGCAGCGACTCCAGGGCGAAAGCGTCCGTGAGATAGCCGACCTGGCGGCCACGGCGCACGCGGGCCAGCGCCGTCTGCTGGGCGAAGGCGGACAGCCCGGGTCCTTCCCAAGCGATGCCGGCCGGCATCTGATAGCGGTCGATGCGCTCGGCGGTCTCGACCTCGATCTCGATCAGCAGGATGTCCTGGTTCGAGGTCAGCGGCACCGCATAGGCGAGGCGGGCCGCCTTGATCTTCTCGTTCTTGGCCGCGAACCAGCGCCGGCGCGGCAGATAATCGGGGAGAAGCTCACCGAGGATCCGCGCCGTGTAACTCTCGCTGAGAAGCTCCTTGAGGCTCTGGCGCACCACGAGCGTCTGGAATTCGGGAAGCTGCTCGCCGCCGGCTTGATGCCAGGACGGGGGCTTTTCTTCCTTGGACAGTGCGATCCAATAGAAACCGTAGGGCGGCAGCGTCAGGAGGTAGTTGAGCTTGCCGACCGGCGGGAAGGGCGAGGGGCCGCTGAGCTCGACCGGCACGCAGCCCTCGTAGGCGGCGAGGTCGAGCTCGACGGCCTGTGGGGTGCGGGAGAGGTTGGCCACGCAGAGGATCGTGTCGCCCTCGAACTCGCGCAGGTATGCCAGCACGCGGCGGTTGCCCGGATAGAGGAACGTCAGCGTGCCGCGGCCGAAGGCCTGATGGTTGCGCCGGAGCGACAGCATGCGCCGCATCCAGTTCAGCAGCGAATGCGGGTCGCGCGCCTGGGCCTCGACGTTGACGGCAGCGAAACCGTAGAGCGGATCCATGATGGGCGGCAGCACGACGCTGGCGGGATCGGCGCGCGAGAAGCCGCCGTTGCGGTCCTCCGACCATTGCATGGGAGTGCGGACACCGTCGCGGTCGCCGAGATGGATGTTGTCGCCCATGCCGATCTCGTCGCCGTAATAGATCACGGGCGTGCCGGGCATGGACAGGAGCAGGCCGTTCATCAGCTCGATGCGGCGCCGGTCGCGCTGCAGCAACGGGGCGAGGCGGCGTCGGATGCCGAGATTGATGCGCGCGCGCTTGTCCGCCGCGTAGGTGTTCCAGAGATAGTCGCGTTCCTCGTCGGTCACCATTTCGAGCGTCAGCTCGTCGTGGTTGCGCAGGAAGATCGCCCATTGGGCCTTCTCCGGGATCTCCGGCGTCTGGCGCATGATGTCGGTGATGGGAAAGCGATCCTCCTTGGCGATCGCCATGTACATGCGCGGCATCAGCGGGAAGTGGAACGCCATGTGGCATTCGTCGCCGTCGCCGAAGTACATCTGCGTGTCTTCGGGCCACATGTTGGCCTCGGCCAGCAGCATGCGGTCCGGATAGGAGGCGTCGAGGTCGGCCCGGATCTTCTTCAGGATCACGTGGGTCTCGGGCAGGTTCTCGTTCGAGGTGCCGTCCCGCTCGATCAGATAAGGGATAGCATCGAGCCGCAGCCCGTCCACCCCCATGTCGAGCCAGAAGTGCATGACGCGCAGCACCTCCTCCAGCACCTTCGGGTTGTCGAAGTTGAGATCGGGCTGGTGAGAATAGAAACGGTGCCAGAAATACTGGCCCGCTACAGGATCCCACGTCCAGTTGGAGGTCTCGGTATCGAGGAAGATGATACGGGTCTCGGTATATTTATCGTCGGTGTCGGACCACACATAAAGGTCGCGCTCGGGCGAGCCCTTGGGGGCGTTCCGGGCCGCCTGGAACCAGGGGTGCTGGTCCGAGGTGTGGTTGATGACGAGCTCCGTAATGACGCGGATGCCGCGGTCGTGCGCCGCCGTCACGAAATGCCGGAATTCGTCGAGCGTGCCGTAGTCGGGGCTGACATCCTCGTATCCGGCGATGTCGTATCCGTCGTCGCGCCGCGGCGACGGATAGAAGGGCAACAGCCAGATGCAGGTCACGCCGAGGCTCGCCACGTAATCGAGCTTGGCGTTCAGTCCCGCAAAGTCGCCGATGCCGTCGTTATTGGCATCGAAGAACGACTTTACGTGCAGCTGATAGATGACGGCATCTTTGTACCACAGCGGATCGTCGGAAATCGTGACCTGAGTCGGAACCGGCATATCAGAACGTCCTCGCAGCGTTGAGCCGCCAGATGGAGAAAGGTGAGTCGGAGGGATCGAGCCGGA
>JAYVMK010000426.1:0-16500 GCA_043758995.1 Lichenibacterium sp.
GCCCAGTAATCGTCGATCGAGACCGGATCGATCACGCCGCAGCGGTGGAAGGTGAGCCGCTGCTGGCGCGCGAGGTATGGGATCTCCTCCGGCGGTCCGAGGCGTAGCGGGTGGTCGCCGCCGGAGGTCAGGCAGGCGTCGAGGAGCGCATGAACGTCGCCCGGCGTGACGGGCCCGTAGGCGATCCTGCCTTCGGGAGTCGCGACCTCGACCATCGGCTCCAGCCAGAACAGGCCGCGCGAGCCGGTCCGCACGATGGCGACGTCGAGGCCGCGTTGCTCGGCCCCGGCGAAGAGCGCACGGGCGACCCTGTTCGCGCCGAGGCCGAGCGCGACCGCATCGCGCGGCACATAGAGGGTGATGCTCACCGGCCGGCCTCCCGGAAGGAACTGGCATCCGTCTCCGTCAAGGCTTCGATCAGCCGGTCGGCGGTCAGGTGGGCCAAGGGCTCGCCGTCGATCAGCGCGGCCGGGCCGTTGGCGCAAAGGCCGAGACAGTAGACGGGCTCGACGGTGATGCTGTCCGCGTTGGTTTCGTGCCAGCCGCAGCCGAGGCGTAGAAGGATGTCTCGGTGAAGCGCGTCCGACCCCACCGCCTGGCAGGCCTCGGCCCGACACAGCTTGACCTCGTGGCGGCCCGCGGGGGCGCTGCGGAAGTCGTGGTAGAAGCTGATACAGCCGAAGACTTCGGCGCGGGACAGGTTCAAGGCGTCGGCGATGAGCGGAACGGCTTCGCCGTCGACGTAACCGAACGTGTCTTGCAAGGCGTGCAGGATCGGCAGCATCGCGCCCTCGCGACGCATGTGCTCGGCGATGATCCCTGTCGCGCGCGCGGCGTCCCAGGCTTCGTGGCGCGACGTCTCGAGACGCGGCATGGATTTCCCGCCCAATCTGTTGCTGTTCTTAGGCAGGAGTGGATCAGAAGGGCCGGCGGCCTTCAATCGGCCTGTCCGGTCAATCGACAAAAAACGTTTGTCGCTTCCAGGTACGAGCAACTTGCAGGCTGCGTGAGGAGCGGCGTTCCGCATGGTCCAGGCGAGATACCGGTTCACCGGCGCGATGCCTTCGAACTGTCATCGGCGGAGGCTAAAACTTCGTCCCGGAACGATCGTCTTTCGGGGGAGAGTGACGCGTCGTGTTGCGGACCAATGCCAATCTCGACCCTGCAAACCGGGGGACTGACGCCAGCCACATCGATCCGGGTCGTACGGAGCAGTTCCGGCACAGCGTGGACGGTGCTGGCGCGCAACCGACAAAGGCCAGGCACCGCGATGAGCCGTCGTCCCCCGACTCGGGGTCGGCCGCCGGAGTGAGTGCCGGCCTGAGGACGATCGAACTCGCGACGTTGCCGACCATCGCGCCTGCGAAGGATTATGGAGCCCCGAACGCCGGCACTCTGGGTGCGGATGAACACCGGCCGATCCGATCCGGTCGACGGTCCTTCGTAGCCTTCGACGCTCCGCGCGCCGATCGCGAAGGGGTGCAGGGTTCCGGCGAACTTCCGCCACCGTCGCCCGCGCACTCGACGAGCCTCGTAGACCGCCCGGAGGCCGCCCGAGCGCTCGTCGAGATGACGACCGCTTTCGGTCGGGATTTGGACGCCGGTCGGGTCAAGCCGGAAAACGTCCAAGCGGACGAGCTTGCGCAGCTCTTGGAGCAGGTGCGGGCCTATCGCATCCGGCCCGGTCAGGACATCTCGGCCGATGCGCAGCGCCCACCGGAGAAGGACTACAGCGACGGGCGCGGCGTCACGAAGGACATCGACGACGCCACCTTGAAGCGGCTTCTCTCAGCCTCGGGCTGGTCCGACGGCGACATCGCCGCCTTCCAGGCCGCCAGTTTCGGGTCCGGTGTCTACAACGCCGTGCTTCCGCAGCTTCTCAATAACGTGTCCCTGACGTCGAGTTCCTTCGTGGCCGCAGCGGTGCACGAAGCAGGACCATGGGTTCGGGCCGTTGCGCCTTTCGTCAACATCGCCTTCAGCTTGGTCGTGACGCCGCCCCTGGTCGGCGTCGCCAAGATGAGGACCTCGCCGATGGCCGAAGATCACCGGCTCCGCGGCGCTCCGCAAATGAAGCTGGACAAGAGCGAGATCGGCGCCAAGAATTGGCCTTCGCGCTTCGCCAAGACAGTCCACGCGGGTGGCAAGAGTCTCAACCGGGACGCTCAGGCCTTCTCGGCGGAGCTACGACGGGTATTGGGAGAGGTCCCGTCCCCGGATCGGCTGCTGACGCCCGAAGAGATCCGTCATCTGAAACCCGCCGCGGAGGCACTGCAACGAACAGCTGCCGCCGGGAGCCGGCTCAAGGAGGAGCTCCTCGTCGCGCAAGCCTATCATGGCTACAACGAGGCCGGCAATTTCTGGCAGCAGTTCACCCGCACCGAACGACCGACCGGCAGCGCGCTCACCAAGCTCGTCAGTTCTAAGGACGAGGCTTATCCGGGCTTCGTCATTCCTGAGCGAGGCTCTCCTCACGCCATCAGCCCTTTTGTCAGCCCCGCGCTCGGAACCACCAACTCGCTGCTGAACCTCGGGGCCGGAGTGACGGCTGCGATGTACGACGAACTCGGCCGGCAGAACACGCAGCTGAAGCTCAACTTCGCTTTCTCCTACGCCTTCTTCAAGTCGGAGTCGCGCGAGGCCATCCGGCTCGGAAAGAAGATCGAGGCATCCGACATCGACGTCGCGACCGTGGCTTCGCTCCGGACCTACGGCCTTCAGGCCGTCTATGAAACTGCGATGAAGCGGATCGACGCCGACATCCGGGTCCGGCAGAGCCGCATCGGGACGCCTGAGGCCCGCCCGGAAGACGATGCCGACCTCGCCAGGCTCACCGACGAGCGAGGCCGGATGCAGCGCAAGGACTTTGGCACGCCCCGGGAGGACGACCATCTCACCGTCCTGCTGCGCGCAGAGAGCAAAGGTCTCGTGTCCCGCTGGTGGGATAGCCAGTCGCTGCTCGGCGCGGCGATCGACAAGCGGCGCCAAAGCGGCGACTTCTGGACTCAACTGACCCAGAACTACACGCAGGCCATCGGGGGCGGCATCGGCTCGTTGACCACCAATTCTCTGCCGGGCTTCGTGTCAGCCGCGGTGGGCTCGGCCAAGCTCAATCCCGCCATCGTGGCCGCCGAAGCCGTGGGGATCGCCGCAGCGAGCGGCACCAACAGCGTCTACTATGCTGGCAACGTCAACGCCAAGGACTCGCAGCGAGCCAACAAGGAGGCCGGTACCCCAATCGGGGGCATCCGCCAATTCATCGATGGCTCGTTCCTATACCTCAATGACGCGGCCGAGGGCTCGAAGAACGTCGCGAACGCCGTCTTTCCGACTGATTTCGTGACGCAGCGGTCCGCGCACCGCGTCATGAACGAGGCCCTCCGGCTCGCGAAGGACCTGCTTCCGCTGGCGCGGCAGATCGCACCTCTCCCTGCGGATTCCTCGGCAGCCCCGGCGCTCGGCCCCGACCAGGGCGACAATAGAGTTTGACGACGTCACAGTCCCACAAGGGCTGTTGCGATCGGCTCGCATATTCCGACCAGCATGGCTCGGTCGCAGCACCTCAAAGGCCGATGGTGCGGGCCTGGGCGCTACCCAGCCCCGAACCTGCGCGAGGACAAGGACAACGGCACTAGGCGGGCTCGAATTGCTCGTAGTGTCTGGTCTGGCTTGGGTCGATCCTCGTCCCGATGCTGGCAAGACGCGGATCGTGCAGAACAGTTCGATCGACCTCGTCGCCTCTCGGAGGGGTGAGCTGGCTCAACATTTCGAGGAGGCCAGCCCTGTCGTCTTCGTCCACTCCGTTTCCGGGTTCCATCACCGCCGCTCTCAAGCTGTCCAGAGCTTGGCTACCGTTGATGGCCACGGCCGGCTCGACGTCCCCTTCCTCGCTCACCGGATCCGCGTCCAGCAAAACCTTCGGCGTTGCCTGCACGGTCGTAAGCGTCTGAACGGATTGCGGCGGTTTCAGCGGCACCTGAGCCATCAGGGTAGCGGTGGCACCGCGAAGCATTTCGGCGACGATTGCCTCATGCTCGATCTCCGCCGCCCTCCTCTCCAACGCGTCCTGCGGAGTATCCCCCGAATGGAACATGGATTTGACGGTGAAGATCATCTCCTTGACGATCGCGAACATCCCGCGCCCGAACTGCGTCATGACGGCGGTATTCTCCGCGGCCCTCATCTTGCTGTAGATCGGGGCGAGTTCCGTCGGAGTCGGGTCGCGGCCCAACTGCATCGTCAGTTGGGCGACCTCCTGCTTGGCCACCGTCTTCGCGTCGGCGATCTCTGACCGTGCTGCCCGCTTGATCTGGATCAGCATAGGCTGCGCTTTGGAATAGGCGACACCGAACGTCATGGACGAGCCCGTCAACACGACCGATGCGACCGGATTGAGCTTGGACGCACCGCCGGCAGCGGTCGATACGATGCGAGGCAGGACGGAAGCCGGAACCGTGCCAAGCACGACGGCCATGAAGGACGAAGCGCCTTGCTGCGCGAGCTGACCCAGGAACTCGAGCGAAAACCAGCGACCCTCCTCCACTTTACGCTTGCTCTGCAGGTCCTTCCCAAGTTCCGAACTGGCATCGAAGTATCGCCGGATGATGTTTTTCTCCTCGCGATCCATGATGTCGATGAGCTTTCTCCCGCGCTCACGATCGTGCTGGTGAAAGGCCAGTGCCCCAACCTCACTGAGCAGGCGCTTGGACGTTTCGGCGTGTGCCAGCTTGTCCTTCATGACCCGCAGTTCATCTTCTGCAGGCCGCGGGCCAGCTTCGATCTCGCCGATTCGGTTCTTGAGACTCTCGACGTCCTTGTCGATGATCTCGAGAGTGGCTGCCGTGTAGCGATGGTGCGGGAATTCCCGGAGTTTAGGAAACGCCTCGACGACGAGATGACTGGCGTCGATATCCTTGCCGGCCTGCCACAACGTTCGACCTTCTTCGTTGAGCAGGTCCTGCGGCTGAGCGATCACCTCTTTCGGCGCGTACATCTGCTTGCGCTCTTCGCCCAGCATCGCTCCGCCGATGGAGAGCAGAACGTTATGGCCGAACGCGATCTTCGCGGTATTGGACGCAGCAGTCTCACTGAGAACGCCCATTCTGTTGAGTCCGCCGAAGTTCTTCGTCTTCTCCGCAATCGCCGGAGGGAAGGCCGAAGTCGCGCCTCTCAGCATTCTGGACGGCAACTGAGGGGCATGGGTGACGCGGTGACGACCTTCGGCGTTGTCACCCATGTTGAGCAGAGCGCTCTCGCGTAGAAAGCTTTGACGACCTTCGATGGCTTGATCGGCGGCGTGATGGATCTCCTTCGCGTGGGGGCGAAGCTCATCTGTTGCGCCTGCCAATATGCTCCTCAGCTGCTCATGGTCATCGGCATTGTTCGTCAGGCGAGAGATGAGGTCTGACGAAAGATGTTGAGTGATCACCGAACGAAAGTCGTCGAACTTGACCAAGCTTTCGGAAGCGAACCGCTGCACGCGACCGCGCTGCTCACCCACGACGATCTTGTCGGTGATGTTCGAGGGCGACTTCCAAACGAAGGTATTGTGGGATCTCACATCGTTGCCCCACGCGACCTGGGTTGTTTGGTATCCGGCATTGATAGCCGAACCCACTCCGCCGACACCGAGTATCGAAGCGAGAAAGTTTCCGGCTATTGTGCCTCCGGTGTAGCCGTGCTCGCTGAACAGGAAGGGAAGTCCGAGGTAATTCGCACTCGCGACAGCCGTTTTGCTGACCTGTGACGGGAGGCCCGAAAGCGTGTTGACGAGCTTATACCGCGCAAGCTCTTCTGGTGTCGTATTGATCGCTGCGAGAAACGCCTCACTCTCCCGATCGCCAATGGCGGCGGCGCTCTTTTGTCGCCCTGTCTCCGGTTCTGGCTTGTATCGATTGATGAGACCGACGATGACCTCCTGTCCCTCTTCGGAGGGAATGGCCGCGTGACGCGCCGCTTCGTCGTCCAATCTCGCGAGACGCTGTTCGACAGGTTCGAGTTCGGGCCCGCGTTCGATATCGGTGTCCGTCTCAAGTCCGCCGGGCATGACGGATTTGTCTTTGAACGACGGGCCGATCTGCTGGAACTGTGCGTATTGCCCGTTCCTGTCCTGCGCCGAGAGGTCCGGAGCCGCACGTGACGTCGCGGCCTCCGATGAGGGCTGCGCGGGCTTCTTCCCGGTGATCACTGCCGTCGAGGCGGAGCCACCCTCTTCGATCTTGAGGTCGAAATCCTGGGTGACATTCGAACGTCCAACTGTGTCGCTGTTCGAAGCGACCGTTCCCCGCCCTGGAGCTTGCACGCTGCCGGGTCCGCCCATGGTGTTTCCTCCACGTCGTTTTATCTTCGCAGCATCCTCCCACAGCCGTGCGCGTCGAGAACGCTGCAGCCGGTTGCAAACCGAGGGGGATCCCGCTGGCCGTCACGCTTCGAAACCTCCGAAAGTCCGAAGCAAACCCGAGCATCCGGTTCCGCTCGACGACCGTCAAGGCTCTCGTTCCATGTACCAGCGACCCTCCTTGTCGGCCGAGTTCCGTGCAATAGTCCTCCCGGCGCGGTCTGCGTCTGCGGGTGAAGAACGGGATGGCCAAGGCCAAGGCGCAAAAGTTGAAGGTGTTCCAGGCCCATCTCGGGTTCTTCGACACCGTCGTCGCGGCGCCGAGCCAGGCTGCGGCCCTGCGCGCCTGGGGGACTCACCAAAACCTTTTTGCGGACGGTCAGGCCCGGACCACCGATGATCCTCAGGCCATCGCGGCGGCCTTCGCCCATCCGGAGGTTCCGCTGAAGCGGGCCGTGGGACCGACCGATCCCTTCGCGCTCGAAGCCGTCAATCTGCCGCAGATCCCGGACGCGCCGATGGCAAAGCGCGTCGCCCCCAAAGCCGAAGCCGCAGTGCCGCCGCGACCGCGCGCGGACCGGTCGGCGCTCGACGCGGCGGAAGCGGCGCTTCGGAAGCTCGACACCGATCGGAAGGCGGAAGAAGCGGCTCTCCGACGCCGCCAGGACGAACTCGGTGCCGAGCGACAGGCGGCACAGGCCGCCTATGTCGACCGTCACAAGGCCGCTACGCAGACGCTGTCCGAAGCCCGCGCGGCCTATCGCAAGGCCGGCGGAGAGGCGTGAACCCGGTCAGCCCGCCCGGCGAGCCTTTGGCTTCGACGCAGGCGTCGCCGTCGGCTCTGGCTTCGGCGCTGCCTTGGGCTTCTCGGCTTTCGCCTTGGCGGCGGGTTTCGCCTCGCTTTTGTCGGCCGGCTTGGCCTTCGCCGCAGGCTTCGCGTCGCCTTTGGCTTTGCCGGCGAGGCTCGCCCGCAGCGCCGACATGAGGTCGATGACGTTGGTGGCTTCCGGCTCGTCGACCTTGGCCGGAACGTGGCCCTTCTTCTTCTCTTCGATCAGGGCCTTCAGCGCCTCTTCGTAGCGGTCGACGAACTGGCTCGGGTCAAAGGGCCCTTCCTGCTGCTCGATGATCCTCTCCGCGATGGCGATCATGGCGGGATCCGCCTCGGCGTCGCTGATGTCCTTGAAGATGTCGTCGGGTTTTCGCACCTCCGCGTCCGAGCGGATCGTATAGGCCAGGATACCCTTGCCGCGCGGCTCCAGCGCCACGATGCGTTCGCGCGTCGCCATGACGATGCGGCCGAGCGCGATCTGCCCCGTCCGCTCCATGGCGGTCCGAATGACCCCGAAGGCCTCCTGGGCCAGCTTGCCGTCCGGTGCGATGTAGTAGGGATTGTCCCAGTAGAGGCGGTCGATCTCCGACTCGGAGACGAAGCGCTCGATGTTGATCGTCTTGGTGCTCTCGAGCTTGACCGACGCGATGTCCTCGGGGCTCAGCAGGACGTACTCGCCCTTGGAGATCTCGTAGCCCTTCACGAGCTGCGACCGCTCGATCGGCCCGGTATCCGGGTCGGTCGTAATCATCTTGATGCGATTGTTGGTCTCGGGATTGATCAGGTGGAAGTGGACGTCTCCGCCCGAACTCGTCGCCGTGTAGAGCGCGACGGGACAGGTCACGAGCGACAGTTTGAGATGACCTTGCCAGCTCGGGCGATACGCCATGTCGAAGACCCTCGGGCGGAACGGAGCGTCCGCTTTCTCGGGCCTCAACGACCTTGACGAGGATTCGTTCGCGCCGCCGTCGACGGATCAGCTCGACGCGACGGCGTTGCCGCTGTCGAGGTTGATCCGGAACGAGTGCTGATGGCCGTTGTCGAGGTCGCGCACGATCACGCTGATCTCGTGCTCGTCACCGAGCGGCAGGCCGAAATCCTCGGCATAGGCGACGGCTGCCGCCTCGAATGACGTCTCTTCGAGCACCCTGGCGTGGTGGGAGTCGACGTGGCGGGCGTGGACGCTGAAACGGCGGGTGTCGTCGGTGGCCTGGGTCATGCTGGTCTCCTCGACACGGGCAACGCCCGCACATGGAAAAAGGATTCACCACGCGGCGGCTACGTTCGGATCATGCGGCTTCGGGCGCCCGTTAGAGTGCGTGACCCGAGGCCGGAGCGATCATGGCGACGAAGATCGAGACTTACCAAAGCATGCGGGACTTCTCCCGCACGAGCGAGCCGTCGGGCAAGGACGCCAAGGTCGTGCCGTCGGAGGCGCTCCGCTTCGTGATCCAGAAGCACGCGGCGAGCCGCCTGCATTTCGACCTGCGGCTGGAGTTCGCGGGATCCTTCCGGTCCTGGGCGGTGCCCAAGGCGCCATCGCTCGACCCCAAGGATCGCCGCATGGCCATGGAGGTCGAGGATCACCCGCTTGACTACGGCGACTTCGAGGGGACGATCCCCAAGGGCGAGTATGGCGGCGGCACCGTCATGCTGTGGGACCGGGGCTATTGGGCGCCCGAGCCGGGGTTCGACAATATCGAGGCCGCGCTCGGCAAGGGCGAGCTGAAGTTCGTCATGGAAGGCGAGCGGATGCACGGATCCTGGGTGATCGTGCGGATGAAGGGCAAGGGCGGCGGCAAGGAGAAGAACGCCTGGCTGCTGATCAAGCATCGCGACGAGGGTGCCGTCGACGGCAACGTCACGGGCCCGACCGATGACGACACATCGATCGCTTCGGGCCGCACCATGGCCGAGATCGCCGCCGGGACCGGAGCGGCGGCGACGCCGTTCATGACCGCCAAGGGCGCCAAAGCCGGGGCCGAATGGCAGAGCGATCGCGCAGCGACCGCGGCGGCGCCTCGCGCGGCAAAGCCGGCGTCGAAGACAGCGAGAGCCAAAACTCAAGCCAAGACCAATGGCAAGGCCGAAGCGGTCAGCCTTCCGGACTTCGTCGAGCCGCAACTCGCCGAATTGCTCGACAAGCCGCCGTCGGGTCCAGGTTGGGTGCATGAGATCAAGTTCGACGGCTACCGCATGCAGTTGCGCATCCGGGACGGCAAGGCCGCCCTGTTGACGCGGAAGGGCCTCGACTGGTCGGCCAAGTTCCCCGAGATCGTCGCGGCCGGCGCGACACTGGCCGATGGCATCATCGACGGCGAAGTCGTGGCGCTGGACCCCGCGGGCGCTCCCAGCTTCTCGGCGCTGCAGGCCGCCATCTCGGACGCCAAGACAGCCAGTCTGATCTTCTTCGCCTTCGATCGCCTTTTCACCGGAGAGGCCGATCTGCGGCCCCTGCCGCTGGCGGAGCGCAAGGCCAGCCTCGAGGAGATGATCAAGACCGCGCCGGCGAACATCCGCTACGTCGAGCATTTCGCGACCGATGGCGTGTCGGTGCTGGAATCGGCCAGCCGCATGAACCTCGAAGGCATCGTGTCGAAGCGGCTCGACGCGCCTTACCGGTCCGGACGAAGCGACAGCTGGGGCAAATCGAAATGCCGGCAGGGCCACGAGGTCGTGATCGGCGCCTGGACCACCACGGGCGATGCCTTTCGCTCGCTGATCGCGGGGATATACCGGGATGGCGAACTGGTCCATGTCGGCCGGATCGGCACCGGTTTCGGCCGCGGCGTCCTCGACGCGCTGATGCCCCGCCTGAAGGCGCTCGAGACCGACCGCAGTCCTTTCACGGGCAAGACCGCGCCGAAGAAGGCTGCCGGCGTGCATTGGGTGCGGCCGGAACTGGTGGCCGAGATCCAATATGCCGGCTTCACCGGCGACGGGTCCATCCGCCAGGCCTCCTTCAAGGGCCTGCGCGACGACAAGCCTGCCGAGGACGTCGAGGCCGAGGCGTCGGCGTCCGCCGCGGCCGCAAAGCCCAGCAAGCCGACATCGGCCACGGTCCGGTCCAAGACCGTTCTGGCGCGGGGTTCGGTCTCCGTGATGGGGGTCACCATCTCCCATGCCGACAAGCCGCTCTGGCCCGATGCCAATGACGGAATCGCAGTCACCAAGCTCGATCTCGCCCGCTATTACGAGGCGGTGGGCGGTTGGATGATGGGCCATGTCAAAGGCCGGCCCTGTTCGATGCTCCGCATGCCGGACGGTATCGGCGGCCAGCAGAAATTCTTCCAGAGGCACAGCGCCAAGAACCAGTCCACCTCGATCACCGAGGTGACGCTGAAGGGTGATCGTGACCCCTATGTGGAGTTCGATTCCGTCGAGGCGCTGATCGTCGCCGCGCAGGCGGGCGCGCTCGAATTGCATCCCTGGAACTGCGAACCCTTTCGCCCCGAACAGCCGGGCCGGCTGGTCTTCGATCTCGATCCCGCACCGGATGTGGACTTCGCCGCTGTGATCACCGCCGCCAAGGAGGTGCGCGACCTCCTGGATCTCCTGGGACTCGTGAGCTTCTGCAAGACGACGGGCGGCAAGGGTCTGCATATCGTCACGCCGATCTCGGCCGAGGGCATCGATTGGGCGACCGCTAAGGCCTTCGCGCGCGACGTCTGCACCGTCATGGCGGCGGATGCGCCGAAGCGGTTCCTCACCACTATGGCCAAGAAGGACCGCACGGGGCGCATCTTCCTCGACTATCTGCGCAACGACCGGACCGCGACCGCCGTCGCCCCCCTGTCGCCGCGCGGACGCTCCGGTGCGACGGTCTCGATGCCGGTCACCTGGAGCCAAGTGAAGAAGGGCCTCGATCCGGCCCAATATACGGTCCGCACCGTCCCGGCTTTGGTCCGCAAGCTCAAGGCCTGGACGGACTACAGCGACGGCGAGCGGCCCCTGGCCGAAGCGATCGAGCGGCTGGGCAAGGTGGGGCGCGGCCCATCGTGATCGTCGCGACGTTCAACATCAACAACGTCAACGCGCGGCTGGCCAATCTGCTGCAATGGTTGGAAGCCGAGCAACCCGACGTGGTCTGCCTTCAGGAGTTGAAGGCTGACCAGCGCGCCTTTCCTCTTGCCGCCATCGAGGCGGCGGGCTATGGCGCGGTCTGGCAGGGCCAGAAGACCTGGAACGGCGTCGCCATCCTGGCCCGCGGCGCCACTCCGGTGCTCACCCGCCGCGCGCTGCCCGGCGACTCCGACGATGACCAGGCCCGCTACATCGAGGCTGCGGTCGACGGCGTGCTCGTCGCCTCGCTCTACCTGCCCAACGGCAATCCACTGCCGGGGCCGAAATTCGACTACAAGCTCGCCTGGTTCGAGCGCCTGAACGCCCACGCGGCCGAGTTGATGGCGGCGGGTGTGCCGGTCGTCCTCGCCGGCGACTACAACGTCGTGCCGACCGAGGCCGACATCTATCCCGGGCACCACGAGCAGAAGAACGCCCTGTTGCAGCCCCAGAGCCGGGCGGCCTTCCAGCGGCTGCTGCACAGCGGGTGGACCGACGCCTTGCGGACCCGCCACCCCGATGGCCCGCTCTGGACCTTTTGGGGCTACCTCCGCCACCGCTGGCCCAACGACAAGGGCATGCGGCTCGACCACCTCCTCCTCAGCCCGGACCTCGCGGGGCGCCTGGTCGAGGCCGGCGTCAGCCGCACGGTGCGGGGAGGCGAGGGCGCCAGCGACCACGCGCCGGCGTGGGTGAGGCTCACGGATCGGGCGCGTCGGAAGAGCCGGGCGAAGGATTGACGGCGCGTCGTCGGCTGCGGGGAGGTGAGGCGGGACGAGGCATGGGCAAGCATCGACACAGCGGGTCGCCTCGGCGGCGGCCGCCATGCGCGAAGGTCGCCAGTTCGTCGGCGAGTGATACGGAACCGCGGCGAAGCCAGAGAGCTTCCGTCTCCAACGACCGACGTCCGTCCGCACTGGCCGGCATCGAGCCTCGAGAAGGATGGGATCATGCTGACGACCCGAAGCGCCGCCCTCGCCGCCCTGGTGATCGGTTCCAGCGGAGCGCCGGCTCTCGCGGCGACCTGCAATCTGACGGTGATCGGCGCTCCCGTCATCGATGATGCGACCTGCACCGTCGCGGTCGGGCGAGGCGGTACGACCGTGGCTGCCATCGAGGGCGGCAGCACGGTCCTGATCCGGCACATGATCATGAGCATCCGCCTCGCCGGCGATCCGTCCCTGACCCGCCGCAGAGCGAGGTCGTTCGGCAGGGTGGTCCCGTCCGACGCTGCGGACGACAAGACCTGCTATTTCAACCAGAAAGCGGTCTTCTGCGTCGAACAGTGAAGACCGGTATGTACGGTGAAGCTTCCATGAGCCCCCTCATCGTGAGCCGGGCCCGAAGGGCCCGTGTCGGACGACGAGGGCTCCAGTGTTCCGCTCCGGGTGGCTCAGCCCCACGCTCGTCCTTCGGCACGACCGTCAAGCGGCCGGCTCAGAGCCTGCCCTGAACCTGTCGAAGGGATGAGACCATGGAGCAAGGGTCTCCCAGGTGCCGCCGTTGGGACCGGCCGGGCCGACCCGGTTCGACACATCTGGTGCTGCACTTCGTCTCCGCCGCGAGGATCCTGCCCGCAGGGCCGGACGTTGCCCGTCGGAATGGCCGGTGCGCCGGCGGCATAGCGGAGAGAACGCATGGAATATCGTCGACTGGGAGCGTCCGGGTTCACCGTGCCGGCCCTGAGCTTCGGCACCGGGACCTTCGGCGGCAAGGGCGAGTTTTTCCAGGCCTGGGGCTCGACGGATGTCACCGAGGCCCGGCGCCTCATCGATATCTGCCTCGACGCCGGCCTCAACATGTTCGACAGTGCCGACATCTATTCGGCCGGGTCCGCCGAAGAGGTGCTGGGCGGCGCCATCCAGGGCCGCCCTCGCGACTCGCTGATCATTTCCACCAAGGCCACGTTCCGGGCCGGCGACGCCCCGAACCAGGTCGGCTCGTCGCGCTTCCACCTGATCGACTCGGTCCACAAACAGCTGAAGCGTCTCGGCACCGATTACATCGACCTGTTCCAGCTGCACGGCTTCGACGCGCTGACGCCGGTCGAAGAGGTCCTATCGACGCTCGACCAGCTCGTGCGCGAGGGCAAGATCCGCTACATCGGCGTGTCCAACTTCTCCGGCTGGCACGTGATGAAGTCGCTCGCCGCGGCCGACAAGCACGGCTTCCCGCGCTACGTCGCCAACCAGACCTATTATTCGCTGATCGGCCGCGACTATGAGTGGGAGCTGATGCCGCTCGGCCTCGACCAGGGGCTCGGCGCCGTGGTGTGGAGCCCTCTCGGCTGGGGTCGCCTGACCGGCAAGATCCGCCGCGGGCAGCCGCTGCCGGAGCAGAGCCGCCTGCACAAGACCGCCGATGCCGGCCCGCCGCTCGAGGACGAATACGTCTTCAAGGTGGTGGACGCGCTCGACGCCGTCGCCGAGGAGACCGGCAAGACCGTGCCGCAGGTGGCGCTGAACTGGGTGCTGGGCCGGCCGACCGTGTCCTCCGTCATCGTCGGGGCCCGCAACGAGGAGCAGCTCCGCCAGAACCTCGGTGCGGTCGGCTGGAGCCTCACGCCCGAGCAGGTGAAGCGGCTCGACGAGGCCTCGGCCAAGCCCGCCGCCTACCCCTACTGGCACCAGGCCGGCTTCGCGGAGCGCAACCCGCCGCCGGTGTGAGGCTCACCTTTCGTTGAACTGCACCACGTGGTGCAGTTCAACGCGGGGCGTCTCGCCCTCGTCGTAAAGCCAGCTCGCGATCGCTTCGAAGACGGCACGATGGCGCTGGAACCGCTCGACCAGCGTGTCCTCGTCTTCGTCGTCGAGATCCTCGATGGCGGCTTCGTCGACGTAGCAATCGATCTCGGTCTCCCCATCCCGCATCAGGAAATGCACCTCGAACCGTTCCTCCTCGGCGGGCAGTCGCGTCGGCTTCAACGGCATGGGGCGGCGTCCGGTCTGGTGTAAGTTGACTGCAGCCTAGCACGGCAAGGCGCTGCCGACAGAGACACAGGCTCTAAAGACACCTGCTGACCTATTGCGCGAACCTCCCGAACGCCTCCACCACCTTCTCGTAATTGGCCCGCTTGTGCGGCATCACGCGGTCGGGGAGGGAGGCCAGGGGCACCCAGGCCCATGAGGTGAATTCCACGACGCAGCCCGGCGGTGGGCGGGTGAGGTCGATGGCCCCCTCGTCGCCCTGGAACCGGAGCGCCGCCCAGCGCTGCGTCTGACCGCGGAAGGCCGACAGCTTGTGCGGCCGACCTCCATAGGGCGGGAAGTCGTAGGGCCACCATTCCTCCGTGATGGCCAGCACCGAGACATCGGCGATGCCGGTCTCCTCGAACAATTCGCGCCTCGCCGCCACCTCGATGTCCTCGTCGGCATCGATGCCGCCTTGCGGCATCTGCCACGCATGGTCGGCCGTCACCACTTCGGGACCGGCATTGACGGCCGTTCCGGCAAAGACGAGCCCGGCCGCATTGAACAGCGCGATGCCGACATTGGGCCGGTAGGGCAGGGAGGTGTCGCTCATCGGGTCAGATCCTGTTTGTCGCGCGGCGATTGCTTTTGCTGCAGTGCGGTAGGATAGGGAAGGGGTTCCCGGTCTTATGGACGAAGCCTCGATGCTGTTCCAACCGCTGCGGGTCCGCGACCCTCTGCCGAGGGACGCACGCCAGGCCCGATTCAACATCGGTACCGCTACGGTGGACCGCTGGGCCGCCGCGGAGCCGGATCGGCCCGCTGTCGTCGACCTCCAGGGCGCCGCACCGCGGGTCATCACCTACGGGAGGCTGCGCGACCGGTCCGACCGGCTCGCCCTGGCGCTGCGCCGACTCGGTGTCGCCTCCGGCGATCGCGTCGCGGTCTTCCTGCCCCAGGGCGCCGCCGCCCTCGTGGCGCAATGCGCCGCCTACAAGCTCGGTGCCATCGTGCTGCCGCTGGCGGCCGTCTTCGGCGCCGAGGCTTTGGCCTATCGCTTCGCCGATGCCGGCGTGACGCTGGCCATCACGGATGCGCGCGGGGCCTCGCGGATCGCCGCCATCCGGCCATGCCCCGTCACGCTGCAGACGGTCATCTCGGTCGACGGGCGGGACGGCGCCGTGCTCGGCCTCGACGAGTTACTCGAGCGCGAGACCGCGGATTTCACGCCGGTCGACACGGCGGCCGACGATCCCGCCCTGATGATCTACACGTCCGGCACGACGGACCAGCCCAAGGGGGCGTTGCACGGCCATCGCGTGCTGGCCGGGCACCTGCCGGGCTTGCGTTTCAGCCATGGCGGCTTCCCCGCCGCCGACGACCTGATGTGGACGCCGGCCGATTGGGCCTGGGCGGGCGGGCTGCTCAACGCCGTGCTTCCGGCGCTGCATGAGGGCGTACCCGTCGTGGCGCGGCGGGGTGAGGGCTTCGACGCCGAAGGCGTCTTCCGCATGCTGGCCGACCACCCCGTGACCCGCGCCTTCATCCCGCCGACGGCGCTGCGCATGTTGCGGGCCGCGGCACCCGAGGGCGTGGCGGGGCTCCGGCTGCGCAGCGTCACGGCGGCCGGCGAGGCGCTCGGCGTGGAGACGCAGGATTGGGCGCGCCGGGTGCTCGGCTGCCCGGTCGACGATGTCTATGGCCAGACCGAGTGCAATTACGTTCTGGGCTCCGCCGCGGCGCGGGGCGTCGCGCGGACGGGCGCCATCGGCCGGGCGACGCCGGGCCACGACGTCTCCGTACTGCGGCCGGACGGGATGCGCTGCGAGCCCGGCGAGCCCGGCGGCATTGCGGTGCGGCGGCCCGACGCGACGCTGTTCCTGGGCTATTGGAACCGGCCCGAGGCCACCGCCGCCAAGTTCCTCGGCGCGTGGATGACCACCGGCGACCAGGCCACGATGGACCCGGACGGGTATGTGACGTTCCTCGGCCGCGACGACGATATCATCACCTCGTCGGGGTTCCGCATCGGGCCCGTCGAGATCGAGGAGAGCCTGTTGCGCCATCCCGCCGTGGCGGCGGCGGCCGTGGTGGGCCAGCCGGATCCGCTGCGCACCGAGATCGTCAAGGCCTTCGTGGTGCCGCGTGAGGGCGTGGAACCCTCCGAGGCGCTGGCAGAGGAGATCAAGGTTTTCGTCCGCACCCATCTCTCGGCGCATGAATATCCGCGTGCGGTGGAATTCCTGCCGTCGCTGCCCATGACGCCGACGGGCAAAATCATGCGCGGCGTGCTGCGCGGGCGGGGTTGAGGCGTCAGGCCTGAGGCGACTTACCAACGTGGCGCAGCAAACTTCGCAGCG
>JAYVMK010000427.1:0-5028 GCA_043758995.1 Lichenibacterium sp.
GCTATGACACCATTATTGAGGAACGCGGCGCCAACCTTTCGGGTGGCCAGCGCCAGCGCATCGCCATCGCCCGGGCCCTGATGCTCCGGCCGAAGATCCTGGTGCTCGACGAGCCCGTGGCGGCGCTCGACGTCTCGATCCGCGCCCAGGTCTTGAACCTGCTGGCCGACCTCCAGGACGAGTTCGGCCTCGCCTATCTCTTCGTGTCGCATGACCTCAGTGTCGTCGAACATATCGCCGATCGCATCATGGTGATCTACCTCGGCCACTCGGTCGAGATTGGCAGCCGGGAGGCGATCTTCGGCGCCCCTCAGCATCCCTATACGCGGGCGCTGCTGTCGGCGACGCCGAGCGCCGATCCGGCCAAGCGCAAGCAGCGTATCCCGCTGAAGGGCGAGCCGCCGTCGCCCATCGACCCGCCGAGCGGCTGTGTCTTCCATCCCCGATGCCCGCTCGCCTTCGACAAATGCCGGGTGGATGAGCCGCCGCTCGAGATGAAGAAGGGCCGCGAGGTCGCCTGCTGGGCCGTAGACGGCTAGACTCAGGCGAGCTTTCGGGATCGGGTCGGCGCGGGCTGGAACGGGGTAGGGCGTGGAGGCACCGCACGACATCGAGGCCGCGCCGTCACGGGGACTGATGCGCAGCCGCGCCGCCCGCGCGGTGGTCGGCCTGGGGCTGCTCGCCATCGTGCTGATGATGGCCACGACCGCCCTGATCGCCTTCCGTCGCTACAATGCCGCACTCGCCGACGCGGCCCGCGAGCTGCGCACGCTCGACCTGCTTCTCGCCGCCGAGACCGGCCGCTCCTTCCAGAGTGTGCAGCTCGTGCTCGACAACATCGCCGAGCAGGTCGGCGCCGAGGGCGAGTACACGCCCGATTTGATGGCCGAGCGGGAATCGACGAAGGCCGTCCACGACCTTCTGAAAGCCCGCGTCGCTGGCATGCCGCAGCTCGACGCCGTGACGATCGTCTCCGCCTCCGGCAAACTGCTCAATTTCTCGCGCTACTGGCCGATCCCCGACGTCCACCTCGACGACCGCGATTACTTCAAAGCCCTGCGGGACGGGCAGGACAGATTGTTCCTGGGCGAGCCCGTGCTGAACCGCGGCTCGGGCACGCCCACCGTCTACCTCGCGCGTCGCCTGTCGGCGCCGGACGGCACGTTCCTGGGCCTGGCGCTCGGTGCGATCGAGCTCAGCTCCTTCGAGAGACTCTACGGCTCGCTGCAGCTCGGGCCCGGCAACGTCATCGGCTTGTGGCGGCAGGACGGCGTGTTGCTCGCCCGCTATCCGACGATGGCGGCAGGGCGACGCCGAGCCGTGACCGAGATTACCCCGCCCACGCAGCCCTGGCACGGCGTTGCCGGCGTGTTCGAACGCGAAGGGGCCTATGGCGAAAACGGGCCCGAATGGCGCATCATCGCCTCTGCGCCCGCTCCAGGTGTGCCGGTCCAGGTCACGATCAGCCGCAGCAAGGCGCTGGTGCTTGGCGACTGTCGGCGTGACGTGATCGGGCTCAGCGCCGCCGTGGGCCTAGCCGTTCTTTGCGTGCTGGCTCTCATGTGGGCGTTGCTGCGCCGCTTCGGCGCCTATGAGGCGATGGCGGAAGCCTCGCGCGAACGCGAAGCCGCCATTGCGGCCCGGGTTCAAGCCGAGGCGGCGCGCGAGGCCGCCGAAGAGGCCAACCGCGCCAAATCCAACTTCCTCGCCAACATGAGCCACGAGCTGCGCACGCCGCTCTCAGCCGTGATCGGCTACACCGAGCTCCTGGAGGAAGAGGCCGAGGACCTGGCGGCCGAAAGCATGCTGTCGGATCTTGGCAAGGTGAAGGGCAATGCCCAGCACCTGCTCGGCCTCATCAACGACGTGCTTGATCTCAGCAAGGTCGAGGCCAATCGCATGGATGTCTTCCCGGAGGATTTCGCTGTCGCGAGCTTCGTCGAGAATGCCGCCGGTGCCGTCGCGGCTCTGGTCCAGCGCAAGCACAATGTGCTGGTGCTGGATCTCGGGACAGAGCTCGGCACGATGTGCTCCGACATCGTCAAGCTGCGCCAGTGCCTGTTCAACCTCCTCTCCAATGCCGCGAAGTTCACCGAGCATGGCCGCATCACGCTGAGGGTCCGGCGCGAAGCGATCGATGCGCAGGACTGGCTGAGCTTTGCCGTTGAGGACACCGGCATCGGCATGTCGGCCGAGCAGATCGGCCGGCTGTTCCAGCGCTTCTCCCAGGCCGACGAGTCGACCACGCGCCGGTTCGGCGGGACGGGGTTGGGCCTCGCGCTGAGCCGCGCTTTCGCGCGGTTGCTCGGCGGCGATATCGCGGTAGTCAGCGAGCCGGGGCGGGGGACGGTCTTCACGCTGCGGGTGCCGGCCGTGGCGGCGCGCGTATCCACGGGAGATGTCACAGCCGACGCCGCGTGACGAGCGCTGGCCGCGGTTGACCCAGGCGTGGCCCTCGGGTCGGCACGGGGGCGGGCCGGCCGCCTCCGAATGCTGGCGCGGGCCGGATGCGGGTGCTATCGATTCGGTTCTGGACCGGCGTTTGCGGAAGCATCGGCCCCCGACATGACGCATTGAGGCCGATGCTCACCCGACCCATCGTGCTCCCGGATGACGGGCGCCAATCCGAAACTGCGCGCGAGGTGGTGCGCGGCACGCGGCGCCTGCTGCGGGCGCGCAATATCGCGACCGTGACCGAACTCGTCCTCGCCGACGGGCGCCGGCCCGACATCGTCGGCCTCGGGCCCGATGGCGCCATCACGATCGTCGAGGTGAAATCTTCGGTCGCGGACCTCCGCGCGGACCGCAAATGGCACCATTACCGCGCCTTCTGCGACCACCTCTACTTTGCGGTCCCGGTCACCCTGCCGCTCGCCATCCTGCCGGACGAGACGGGGATCATCGTGGCGGACGGCTACGGCGCCGAGGTGGTGCGGGAGGCGCTTCTGCAGAAACTCGCGCCCGCGACGCGCCGGGCCATGACGCTGCGCTTCGCCCAGGCGGCGGCCGATCGCCTGCATGCCTTGGCGGATGGCGGCAGGCCGTCGTGAGCGCGTCGGTCCGCAGTGGGCGGCCCGGAACCCCGGTCGAGCGCGGGCGTTCCTCTGGCAGTGCAATGACATGAGGAGGCGGCGCCGTGACCGAGCATGACCCGAAACGCGAAGTCATCGACGTCGAGCCTTTCGAGCCGAAGAGCCCCGACCTCGAGGGAGGCGACACCTCGATGGATCCCGACACCATGACGCTCGAAGACATCGCCGAAGCCGAGCGGAGCCGCCCCGATCTTCCGGGCGAGACGATCGACGGCCTCGACGACCTGGACGAGGAGGTCCGCCGCCAGGCCGAGGACCTGCCTACCGACACCCCTGGGAGACTGTGAATGCCCGCCGATACTGATGACGAGCGCATCGCCAAAAAAGCCTACGAGATCTGGGAGAGTGAAGGTCGCCCGCACGGGCGTGACCAGATGCATTGGGACGAGGCCAAGGAGATCGTCGCGCTCCACGACAGCATGGGCGCGACGCTGTTGCCGCGCGAGACCGGCGCTTTCGAGCCGGAAGAGCCCAGCCAGTCCGTCGAGAACAACGGCGACATCCCGGGCATCACCGACCAGGGCCGGGACGACCTCGTCGATATCGACCGCGAGCCTGAAATCACCAAGCCGTCCCACGCCACCTATTCGCTGGGCGACACGGTGGGACATGTCGCGCGCTCGCGCCGCGAAGAGACGCCCGACATCGACGACGCCGAGACCGTGACCCCGGCCCCGAAGGTTGCGCCGGTCACGCCGACGCCTTCGAATCCGATGCTGGGCGAACCCGCCCCGCGCCCCAACGATGGCAAGGACTCCGGCCGGCAGGCGGCTCCGGCCGCCAATGGTGCGAAAGTGACCAGCAAGGGTTCGCGCCCGTCCGCCACGCCGGCTCCCGTCACCAAGGGCAAGCGCTAGACTGGCCCTGGGGGACAGTCCGAGACGACCAAGGGCTGCTTCGGCAGCCTTTTTTCAATGGGCTGCGATGAGCCAGTCGTGGATCGGGTGGCCGGGCGTCAGAGCCAATTTGACCGCGAGAACCAGGCTGGTGATGACGATCAGCGGTTTCACCAGCCGGGAGCCGAGGCGCATCGCCAGCCGCGACCCGATCTGCGCGCCGACGAAGGCCGCCGCCCCCATGGCGAGGCCCAGGATCCAGATCACATGGCCGCCGAGCGCCAGAGTGGCCAAGCCGGCGAGGTTGCTGGCGGCGTTGCAGAGCTTGGTATGGGCCGTGGCCCTGACCACGCCGAAGCCCAGGATCGCCACGAGACCCGCCATGTAGAAGGACCCGGCGCCCGGACCGAAGACGCCGTCGTAGAAGCCCACCAGAGGCGCGATCGTCATGAGAAACGCCGGTCGCGACATGAGGTGGTGCCTGTCGCCGTCGCCGAAGCGCGGCGAGAGCGCGAAATAGAGTGCCACGCCCAGCAACACGAAGGGCAAGGCGACCGAAACGGCTCGCTGTGGCACGTGGTCGAGCGTGAGTGCGCCGACGATCGACCCTCCGGCCGCCGCGAGCGCGAAAGGCCAGGCGGTCGCGGCCTGGAGATGGCCGGCCCGCGCGAAGGCCGCCGTCGAGGAGGTGGTTCCGAAGGAGCCTTGCAGCTTGTTGGTGGCCAGCACGCTGCGCGGGTCGAGGCCGGCGAAGACCATGGCCGGAACCGTCAGCAACCCGCCGCCACCCGCGATGGCATCCATGCAGGCAGCCACCAGCGCCACGACGACGAGCGCCGCAAAGGTCAGGGGATCGAGGGGCATGGGGCAGGGCTCGCGGGTTCCACGGGAACCCGACGGCACCGTGCGATGAGGTCAGCGGCACCGAGCGCCGCGCGGGCTTTATAGAGCCATGGCGAAGGGATGACGAGACACCCCAGGCACTCCCTCCGCCGTCATTGCGCAACGCACAGCGTCGAAGCGGATTATCCAGGACTCCGTTTGGGTTCAGTCTGGGTTTTATGGCTGGAGCGTCTGCAGTGGGTGGACAGCAGCCCGAC
>JAYVMK010000428.1:0-9898 GCA_043758995.1 Lichenibacterium sp.
CGGCGGCGAAGACGCGGCTCGGCGCTCGTCAGGAAGGCGAGCGCGACGCTGAGCGCGGTCGCAACGACGAAGGCGCCCCAGGATCCACGGGAGAAGGACAGAAAAATGCCGGCCACGACGACCAGAAGGGCTAAGCCGGTCGCCACGACATGGCGCGTGCGGCCGAGCACCAATGTCTGCACGTAGTAGACGGCGCCCATGATCAGGTAGGAGCCAAGGACGTTAGGGTCCTTGAACGTGCCCGAGGCACGACCGTAGCGCGAGAAGAGTTCGCCGAGGCTGCCGACCCCGAAATAGCCCACGATGCCGCAGAGCGCCGCGAAGACGGTGCTGGCGGCGTAGAACTTCAGGACGATGTCGGTTCGGCGCAGTGTGTCCTCGGCGAAGAACAGCGCGAACACCAGGGTCGTGACGGCGAGATACAGCGACTGCAGCATGAACATCGTCGGGTCGGGCTCGACGATGAAGGGGATCAGTCCGAAGAAGCCGCCGAGATTGTAGAGGAAAATGAGGATGAACAGCGGCAGGAAGGTGCGATGGACCTTGAAGCCGCCGACGAACCAGATGGGAATGGCGAGCAGCGAGGCGAAATCGTAGGGCGACGGCTCGATGATCGCCACCGCTCCGCAGAAGACGAAAAGCGCGAAGCTCGCGTTGACGAACGCGCCGTAATCGATGCCTCCGACCGGCCGCGGGACGGTACGGCCGATGGCCGGCGGAGCCCGGAGCGCCTCAGTAGGCATTTTCGGTCTTCAGCAGGGCGAAGGGCGTGATCAGCAGGATGTAGAGGTCGAAGAACAGCGACCAGTTCTCGATATAGGCGAGGTCGTGTTCGACGCGGCGCTGGATCTTCAGCGGCGTGTCGGTCTCACCACGCCAACCGTTGACCTGCGCCCATCCCGTGATGCCCGGCTTGACGCGATGGCGGGCGAAGTAGCCGTCGACGACATCGTCGTATTGCCGATCCGCCGCCGTGGCGTGGACCGCATGGGGACGCGGACCCACGAGCGAGAGATTGCCCTTGAACACGACGTTGAACAGTTGCGGCAGTTCGTCCATCGAAGTCTTGCGAATGAACCGCCCGACTCGGGTGACGCGCGGGTCGCCCCGGGTGACCTGTTTCGACGCCGTAGGGTCGAGCTGATCGACATACATCGAGCGGAATTTGTAGACGTCGACCGACTCGTTGTTGAAGCCGTAGCGCTTCTGCTTGAAAAACACCGGGCCCTTCGAATCGAGCTTGACCGCGACGCCGACCGCGAGCAGCAGCGGCGAAAGGACGATCAGCGCCAGGGCACCGACCACGCGATCGAAGATGGTCTTCATCACGACGTCCCAATCGGCGATGGGCTTGTCGAAGACGTCGAGCACCGGCACCGAGCCGATATAGGAATAGGACCTCGGCCGGAACTTGAGCTTGTTCGAGTGAGCGGCGAGGCGGATGTCGATCGGCAGGACCCACAGCTTGCGCAGCATGCCGAGCAGGCGCTGTTCGGCGGTGATCGGCAGGGTGAAGATGATGAGGTCGATGCGGGTGTGGCGCGCCAGAGCGACGAGGTCGTCGACGTTGCCGAGCTTGGGAAAGCCTGCCACGATCCCGGGCGATCGAGCGTCTGTGCGATCGTCGAAGACGCCGCAGATGCGCAGGTCCGTATCTTTCTGCCGCGCCAGATCCTCGAGCAGCGATGCGCCGGCCTCTCCGCCCCCGACCACGACGGTCCGCCTGTCGAGCCGGCCGGTGCGGGTCATATGGGCGGTCACGAGGGACAGGACACCGCGCTCCACCAGCAGAGCGCCGAGCCCGAGCACGTACCAGCCCAGCATCCAGACGCGGGAAAAGGTGGCGTCGAGCTTCAGGAAGAAGATCACGGCCAGCGCCGCCAGGACCACGAGGCTCCAGCCGCCGGCGATGCGGAAGCCCTGGTAGACCGGCGCCCGGAACGCCGTCACGTTGTTGATGCGCAGCGCCTGGAACGCGAAGATGGCCAGCGCCGCCATCGACGGGATGGCGACCCCGTAGGCGAAGCTGTAGCCGACCTGCGGCACAACGTAGACGAGGTGGACCATGACGCCGGTCCCGCAGAGCAGGGCGAACTCGATCAGCCGCACGAGACCCGCCAGGACGAGCGGCGAGTAATGGGGTCGGGCGTCGAGCGAGCCCATCGCCTCCGCCAGCAGAGTCAGCTCAGGATTCGGCGCAGCGTCGATCCGCGGCTCCGCACCGGTCTCCGGAGCGCTCATCTGCCGGAAATCCTCCGGCGTGAAAGCGGCTGCACCCATCTTCGACGGTTTCACGGGATCATGCCTGCTGTTCAGGGAGAGAGGGCGATCTCGGACGCACGCGGCACGGCGGAGCGGGATCGTGCCGCAAGAGCGTCCCGGTAGGCGGCCACCACGGTGTCCACCATGGCGTCGATCGAAAAGCCGTCGTGGACCACGGCGGCAAGCTCGGCGGCGTCCCGCGCCCGACGCTCGGGCGTCGCGGCGAGGGCGGCCGTCATGGCCGCCGTCAAGCGGTCGACGTCGTTGGCGGGGATCAATCGGTCACGATAGGGACCGAAGATCTCCGGAATCCCACCCACGTTCGTCGAGATCAGCGGAATCCGGGCCGCCGCCGCTTCGAGGACGACATAGGGCAGGGACTCGGAGCGGGACGGGATCACGAGCGTACGACCGAGCGCAAAGGCCTGACGCGCCGGCATGGGACCCGTGAGGGTGACCCGGCCGTCGAGCCCCAGTTCGCCGACGGACTGTTCCAGCGCGGCTCGGTCGGGACCGGACCCGACCAGTACAGCGCGCGGCGCGGTGCCGGTCGCGCACTTGATCTTGACGAGCGCGTCGAGGAGTACGTCGATGCCCTTGGCCGACCTGAGTTCCCCGACGTAGAGGAAATCCGCCGCATCCTCGGCTGGATGCACAGGCTCGAATTCGTCCTCCGCGATCCCGTTGTGGACGATGCGGAACAGATGCTTGGGTTCGCCCACGAGCGCCCGGTAGCGCGTGCCGATGAAGGCACTCTCGAACAGCAGCATGTCGGTGCGCCGTCCGAGCCACGATTCCGCCGCCATGTAGAGAGCGTGGGCGGCCGTGCCGGGCCGGTGGTTGAGGCTGCCGCCATGCGGAGTATAGGCTTTCACGCTGGGGCCGGTTCCGGGGATGAAGCCGGGCAGGCGGGCGAAAAGCCCCCCCTTAGAGCCATGTCCGTGAACGATGTCGGGCCGCGTCGCCCTCAGCCGCCGCAGAACCTGAGTGAGGGTCACCAGATCCGAGACGTGGGGATTGCGCCGCATCGGCAGGCGCAACAGGCCCAGCGCCAGGTGGGGCTTGAGCTCGGCCAAGGTCCGGTCCGCGCGCTCGCCACCCGTCAGTGAGTCGACGATCATGCCCACCGCGTGCCCACGCCGAGCCTGCTCCCGGCTCAAGTCCAGCACGTGACGGTACAGGCCGCCCAAGGGCGCCCGAAGCACATGCATGATCCTGATGGAGTGATCCTGGCCGGTCTGTTGTGCCATGATCGAGCCTCGCCGTTGCGACGACCCACCATGGCGAGGAAAGCTAAAAGAAGCGTTCCTCGATATTGATCGTATCGCCGGGTCGCACCGGATAGGCCAGTGGCACTCGGGCCGTAACTTGAACCCCGTTGATCATACGGGTGATGTTGGCCGAGTTCCGCTCGGCCCGCGGCCCGAAGCCGCCCGCGACCGCGATGGCCTTCTGCACGGTCATGCCGTTGATGAAGGGATACTGGCCCGCCGTCGTGATCTCTCCGAGGACGAAGAAGGGACGATAGGCTTCGACTTCGATGGCGACATGGGGGTCGCGCAGGAAGCCGCCCCGGAGCTTGGTCTCGACGACATGCTGCGCGTCGGCGGTGGTGAGGCCGCCCACGGGGACGTCTCCGACCAGCGGCATGGAGATCATGCCCGATCCGTTGATCGCATAGGAGTTCGACAAGGCGTCCTGCCCGAAGACGATGACGCGAATGCGATCTCCACTGGCCAGCGTGTAGGGAGCGGTCAGCTGCGCCTTGAAGACGTCGGTGCGATAGATCGGATTGGCACAGCCGCCGAGCGCGGCGGCAGCGATCAAGCAGAGGGCGAGGGCTAAACGGCGCATGGGTTGGCCCGGGCATGAGGCCTCGACGATTCGTCGAGACGGGAAGACACTGCCCTCTGGAGTAGATTGTTAGGGTTAACGAATGCCGAAAGTCGGGCTCGCTGCGCGCATGGCAGATGCGGCCTCGTGTCCCTCGGCTTGCCGCAAGCGGGTCAGGAGCGTTAGTCCAGGCGCGCGTCGAGCAACGGCGCGAGCCTCACACCCCGGGAACCGACGCCGTCACGTTCCTCGAAGCGAAATCTCTATCCCAGCCATGCCATCGTTCCGCACCACGCGCATCGTGTCCCACCCGTCCTCGAGAATGTTCGATCTCGTAGCGGATGTAGAGAAGTATCCGGGGTTCCTGCCGCTGTGCCAGGGCCTGACGGTACGCCGACGCTCGACGCTGCCGGATGGTCGCGAGGTGTTGGTCGCCGACATGAAGGTCGGCTTCAAAGCGATCCGCGAAAGCTTCACGAGTCGGGTCACGTTGGACCGAGCATCGAACGTCATCGTGGCCGAATATATCGACGGCCCGTTCCGCTCGTTGGAAAACCGGTGGACGTTCCGAGATCGGCCGCCGGGAGACGGGTCTACCGGCTGCACGGTGGAATTCTTCATCACCTACGAGTTCAAGAGCCGGATGCTGGGCCTGCTCATGGGGTCGATGTTCGAAGGCGCGTTCAGCCGCTTCGCCGAGGCCTTCGAGGAACGGGCCGACAAAGTCTACGGTTAGCCTCTCCCGCCGGTGGAGGCGACGTGAGACCTTCGGTCGGCATGCAGCCATGTTGCGATGCAACATGGTCATGGCTGCGCTGACGGAATCGACCTTGGATTCAGGCGCGCCAGCACGAGATCAGGACCGACCCACGGGACTGAACTTATGTTATTGCGCCGATCTCAGACCGCTTATGCAGCGGTGCCCAAGGCCGCGTCGGGTTTCGACCGTTTCACGTTCCTGGCCTGCATGCTGACCATCGCAGTCACGGTTGGAACTTTGGCAGATTACGGACCGGTGGCAGCGATGCGGCACATCGAGGTCGTCCTGCTGCACATGCCGACCGTGTCGCCGACGACCGAGGCCGACCTTTACGGCCTTGCCGCGATGCCGTTCTGACCCGCACCGTCCTCGTTCAAAGCCGAGTCTCGAACAGGTCCAGCACTTGCGCTACGGAGGCCAGCCGCACCTCGCGACGCCCGATATCGCCGAATTGCCGCCCCACAGCGATCACGTCCGCGCCGCGCCGCGCGCAGGCGAAATGGACGAGCCCGACCGGCTTCGTCGTGGTTCCGCCCCCTGGCCCCGCCACTCCGGTGATCGACACCGCGACATCCGCCGCTGAATGGGCCAGAGCGCCAAGAGCCATGGCCCGGGCGACGCTCTCCGACACCGCCCCGTCGGCCACGATGAGCGCCGACGGTACGCCGAGCATCTCGGTTTTGGCGGCATTGGAATACGTCACGAAGCCGCGATCCAACACCGCCGACGATCCCGGAACCTCGGTCAACAGCGCCGCCACCAGACCGCCCGTGCAGGATTCGGCGGTGGCGAGAACGAGGCCTCTGCCACGGCAACTTTCGATGAGCGCTGCGGCGCGGGCGACGAGAGCATCCGGAAGCATGGTCAGTCCGCTGTCAGGGGCAGGCGGACGGTGGCCAGTCCCCAGGCCACGATCCCTTCCTCACGCCCGGTGAACCCCATCTTCTCCGATGTTCCGGCCGTGATGCCGACGCGATCGGGCGCGATGCCGGCGATCTCGGCGATCCGCGTCTGCATCGCCTCGCGATGCGGGCCGATGCGCGGCGCCTCGCAGACGATCGTGACGTTGATGTTGGCGATGACGCCGCCCCGGGCTTTCACGCGGTCGACGGCGTGGCGCAGGAACCGATCCGACGAGGCTCCTTTCCACTGCATGTCCGAGGGCGGGAAATGCGAGCCGATGTCGCCGTCGCCGATCGTGGCGAGCAGGGCGTCGGTCAGAGCGTGAAGCACCACATCGGCGTCCGAATGGCCGCTGAGCTTCTTGGTATGCGGGATCTTCACGCCCCCGAGCCAGACGTGGTCGCCTTCGACGAAAGCGTGCACGTCGAAGCCCTGGCCGGTGCGGACGTCGAGGAGGGCTGATTGCAAGCGGAACTCCGCGGCTTCGAGATCGGAAACGGTGGTGATCTTGGTGTTCTCGGGATCGCCCTCGAACACCGTGACGGGATGGCCGGCGAATTCCGCCAGAGCGGCATCGTCGGTCAGGTCCTGCCGACCTTCGGTGACGGCGCGGCGATGAGCCTCGGCGATCAGGCCGAAGCGGAAGGCCTGCGGCGTCTGCACGGTGCGCAGGCCGCTGCGGTCCGGCGTTCCGGTGATCCGGCTCTCCCCATCGATGGCCTTGACGGTGTCGAAGACCGGGCAGCCCGGCACGGCAGCGCCGAAACGGGCAGCGGCAGCAACGGCCCGGTCGATTACCGCGTCGGACACGAAGGGACGCGCGCCATCGTGGATCAGCACGAGATCCTGCTCCTGCGCGCCCAGGGCCGCCAGCGCTTCGAGGCCGGCCCGCACACTCTCCTGTCGCGTAGCGCCGCCGATCACGGGAGACGCGCTCGCGCCGGGTAGCCCGGCAACCGATGCAGCGTAGAGGTCGCGGTCGTCGGCGTGGATCACGGTCAGCAGCGTGGCCACATCCTCGCGGCCGAGGAAGGCTTCGAGCGTGCGAGCGATGACCGGACGGCCCGCGATCGAGCGGTATTGTTTCGGCAATCCGGAGCCGACACGCGAGCCTCGGCCCGCCGCCACGACCAGAACGTGAATGCGTTGCGATATCAACCTTGGAGGCTCCTCTGCGGACCCTTCTTTCTCGTCTTTCGGACGAGAGGTCAAACGAGCGGTGGGCCAGTTCAGGGCTTTCGGAGACGCGCTTGCCGTCGCGTTCCGAATGTCTAGAATGCGTGCAACGTGTGATGTGCTGCAAAAAGCGGCAGGAACCCTGGCGGCCGATCGGTGCTCCACTGTCCGACGTAGGAACAAAGCTCCTTTGAAAACCCCATCGATCGTATCCGAGGCGGAGCGGGGCCGGGCACCCTTGTGCCTGGGTCACCTGTCCCTGTCGGGCCGCGCCATCCTGGCTCCGATGGCCGGCGTGACCGACCTCGGCATGCGCCGCGCAGCACAGAGGTTCGGAGCCGCCCTGACGGTGTCGGAGATGGTGGTGGGGGAGCATCTGGCGCGGGGCGAGGCCGCGAGTCTGGCGCGCGCCACCGGAGCCGGGATCGATCCGCATGTGGTGCAGATCGCCGGCTGCCGGGCCGAATCCCTGGCCGAAGGCGCGCGCGCCGCGCAGGACGGCGGCGCCGTCGCGATCGACATCAACATGGGCTGTCCGGCCAAGAAGGTGACGGGCGGCCTCGCGGGTTCGGCACTGATGCGGGATCTCGACGTGGCCGTGAGGCTGATCGCCGCCACGGTGGCGGCGGTCTCCGTGCCGGTGACGGTCAAGATGCGGCTTGGCTGGGACGATGCCTGCCTGAACGCTCCCGAACTGGCCCGCCGCGCCGAGGCGGAAGGCGTCGCCCTCGTCACGGTGCACGGCCGCACGCGCCAGCAGTTCTACAAGGGACGGGCCGATTGGGGCGCCGTCGCGGCCGTCAAACGGGCGGTGTCGATCCCGGTCGTGGTCAATGGCGATTGCGCCTCGCCGGAGGACGCGGCCGCGATGCTGGCCGCCTCCGGAGCCGATGCCGTGATGATCGGCAGGGCGGCCGTCGGCCGGCCCTGGCTCGTCGGGCAGATCGCAGCGGCCTTGCGCGGCGAGGTGCTTGCGCTGCCGAGCCTCGCGGCCCGGCGGGAGGCCGCGCTCGACCATTACGACACGCTGCTGACGCTTTTCGGCGCCGCCCACGGCAACCGCCACGCTCGAAAGCACCTCGTCGCCTATGCGGATCACCTGGGCGATGAATCGGCGCATGTCGCGGCACTGCGAGCCGCCATGGCGACCAGCGACGATCATCGCGCCACTCGGCGAATGCTGGGGCAACTCTTCGAGATCCAGGACCACAGGGACATCGCGGCATGATCAGCGCCGATTCACGTGCCGTGTCGCCGACGCGCGACGGTGACTTCGCGCAGGCGAGCGAAGTGATGAACGTGCTGCCCCATGCCGTCCTGACGGTCGAGGCCGACGGGACGGTGGTGGAGGCCAATGCCGCCGCGGAATCCTTCTTCGACATGAGTCGCGCCGTGCTGCGTCGGCATCGCCTGAGCGACATCGTGCCGTTCGCCTCGCCGTTACTGGCCCTTCTCGACGAGGCGGCGAAGCGCGGTTCGGCGCTCAACGAGTATCAGGTGGATCTGGGCAACCCAAAGCTCGGGCCGGACCGTGTGGTCGACATCCATGTCAGCCCCATGCCGGAACCGCGGGGTCGGGTGATGATTCTGCTGCAGGAACGGTCGATTGCCGCGAAATTCGACAGGCAACTGACGCACCGAGGTGCAGCGCGCTCAGTTTCTGCGCTCGCCGCCATGCTGGCCCACGAGATCAAGAACCCGCTGTCGGGGATCCGCGGTGCCGCGCAACTGCTCGAAACGGCGGTGGGCGACGAGGACAGGGCGCTCACCAGCCTGATCTGCGAAGAGACCGACCGCATCGTGAAGCTCGTCGACCGCATGGAGGCCTTCTCGGACCTTCGGCCGATCGAACGGGAGAGCGTCAATATCCATGCCGTGCTCGACCATGTGAAGCGCGTGGCGCTGGCTGGTTTCGCACGGCACATCCGCTTCACCGAGGTCTACGATCCATCTCTGCCGCCGGTCTTCGGCAACCGCGATCAGCTGATTCAGGTGTTCCTGAACCTGGTCAAGAATGCCGCGGAAGCCCTTGGCCCCGACACGATCGACGGGACGATCGAACTCACCACCGCCTTCCGTCCCGGCGTGCGGTTGCGCACGCCGGGATCGCCGACGCCTGTCAGTCTGCCGCTCGAGTTCTGCGTGCGCGACAATGGGCCGGGAGTGTCATCGGACATTGCGGCACACCTGTTCGATCCTTTTGTCACCACTAAGTCGTCAGGAACTGGCCTTGGACTTGCTTTGGTGGCGAAAGTCATCGGCGACCATGGCGGAACCGTCGAATGCGAGTCCTACCCGCGCCGGACGACCTTCCGCGTTCTTCTGCCCATGTTCGCCTCACGTGACGGGCGGGGCAACGTCGACGTGTGAAGGTCCGGCGCACAGCGTAAAGGGAATATCGGCGATGAACGGCCACATCCTCGTTGCCGACGACGACACCGCCATTCGCACCGTGGTGAGCCAGGCCCTATCGAGGGCCGGCTACGATGTCCGGACGACCGGCACGGCGGCCTCACTGTGGCGGTGGGTCCAGGCGGGAGACGGCGACCTCGTGATCACCGATGTGGTCATGCCCGACGAAAACGCCTTCGAACTGCTGCCGCGCATCAAGAAACTGCGCCCCGACCTGCCGATCATCGTCATGAGCGCGCAGAACACGTTCATGACCGCCATCAAGGCGTCCGAACGCGGCGCCTACGATTATCTGCCGAAGCCTTTCGATCTCAAGGAGCTCGTGGCGATCGTCGGGCGGGCGATGGCCGAGCCGCGCCAGAAGGAGGTGCTGCGCGACGAAGAACTGGATGCGATGCCGCTGATCGGCCGCTCCGCCGCCATGCAGGAAATCTACCGCACGCTGGCGCGGCTGATGCAGACCGATCTCACCGTGATGATCTCGGGAGAATCCGGCACCGGAAAGGAGCTCGTGGCGCGCGCCCTGCACGATTACGGCAAGCGGAAATCCGG
>JAYVMK010000429.1:0-11379 GCA_043758995.1 Lichenibacterium sp.
CAACATTCTCGAAGACTGGCCTGGCATGTTCGGCAAGACCGCCGACGACGTGAAGGGCGGCAAGCTGTTCGGTACCTTCGTCCAGTACGGCTACGACACCGCGCCGGTCACCGGCGCGTCCCTCGCCTACGACGCGGGGAAGACCTTCAATCCCGTCGTGCCGGAGGCCGTCGCCAAGGAGGTCGCCGATATGGCCGGGCAGTTCAAGTCCGGCGCTCTCAAGATCGAACCGACCCGCGACGATGCCCGTGGCGGAAGCTGACCTGACGCCCAAAGCATCGACCACGGACGCACCGAAGGACGGCGCGCTGCTCGCCATGCGGGGCATCGTCCGCCGCTTCGGCGACATCGTCGCCAACGACCGGATCGATCTCGAGGTCCGCGAGGGCGAGATCGTCGGCCTGCTCGGAGAGAACGGGTCGGGCAAGAGCACGCTCATGAAGGTGCTGTTCGGGATGCTTCGAGCGGATGCGGGCTCGATCACCGTCCGCGGCCGGCCGCTCACCGACCACTCGCCGGCCGGTGCCCTGGCGGCGGGAATCGCCATGATCCATCAGCATTTCATGCTGATCGACGCCATGACGGTGACCGACAACGTCATGCTCGGCTGGCCGGCAGCCGGCCACATCTTGCGCGCCACGACGGTCGCCGCCCGCATCCGCGACGTCAGCCGCCGCTTCGGGCTCGACCTCGATCCCGACGCGCGGGTCGCGGATCTGCCGCTTGGACGCCGCCAGCGGGTGGAGATCCTCAAAGCGATCCTGCGCGATGCCGATTTGCTGGTGCTGGACGAGCCGACCTCCAATCTCGCACCGACGGAAGTCTCGGAACTGCTGGCCATCCTTCGCCGGCTGCGTGCCGACGGAAAGGGCATCGTCTTCATCAGCCACAAGCTGCCCGAGGTGCTGGAGGTCTGCGACAACGTCGTGGTGCTCCGAGCCGGGAAGGTGGTGGGACGCGCGTCCGTTTCGGGGACCAGCCAGAGCCAGCTCGCCGAGATGATGATCGGTCGTGACGTCGCGCCGCGGCCGACGACGGCCCCCGCAACTCTCGCGGCCGGCCCGGCGCGGCTCGCCGTCGCGAACCTGGCTGGGCCCGGGCTGGAGCGGCTCAGCTTCGAGATCCGCCGCGGCGAGATCCTCGGCGTCGCCGGGGTGGACGGCAACGGCCAGATCGAGCTCGTCGAGACGCTGGCGGGCCTGCGCTCCGCCAATGGCGGCACGATCGCTCTCGATGGCGAGGACATCACCCGGGCGGGAGCCGGGGCCCGCATGAGAAGCGGGCTCGCCTATATGCCGGCCGATCGCGGCACCACGGCGCTCGTCAAGACGATGTCGGTCGTCGAGAACCTCATGCTGCGGGACAGCATGCAGCCGCCCTATGGCCGCGGCCCATGGCTGACACCCGGCCGTGCCGCCGAGAAGGCGCGCGCGCTCATGGTCGAGTTCGACATTCGGGCGCGTGACCCCGAGACGCTGGTGGGACGACTGTCCGGCGGCAACCAGCAGAAAATCGTGGTCGCGCGGGAGCTCGATCGTGCTCCCGCCGTCCTGGTGGCGCATCAGGCGGCCTGGGGGCTCGATCCCGGCGCGACCCGCTTCGTCCTCGACCGGATGCTGGCGTTGCGCGAGGCCGGAGCCGCCATCCTCTACGTCTCATCTGAACTCGAGGAAGTGTTGGCGATCAGCGACCGCGTCGCCGTCATGGCCCGTGGCGGTTTCGCAGGCATCGTGCGGCGCGATGCGGTCGATGCGCGACAACTCGGCCTGTGGATGGGCGGCAAGGCCGCATGAGCGAGATGGCGCCCGACATCCAGAGCGGCTTGCAGCTTCGGGCCCGGGCCTTCCGCCTCCGCCGCGGCGGTCGTGGAGCCAGCATCGTCGTCGCGCTGATCCTGTCCGGTCTGTGCGCCGCCGCGCTGATCACCCTCTCCGGCCACAATCCCCTGGAAGCTTTCGCGGCGATCATCCAGGGCGCGGTCGGAACACGGCACGGCATCGGCGCCTCGCTCGACCGGGCGACGCCTTACCTCATCTCCGGTCTCGGCGTCGCACTCTGCTTCCGCGCCGGCATCATCAACATCGGAGCCGAGGGGCAGATCGCGGTCGGCGGTGCCGGCACGGCCGCCGCTGCGCTCGCCGTCGCGGGCGCTCCGGCTCCCTTGGCCATCGTCGCGGCACTCTGCGGCGGTGCTCTGGCCGGAGCTTTGTGGGCGGGCCTCGCCGCCGTCATCCACGTGAGCCGAGGCGTTCATGAGGTCCTGGTGACGCTTCTCCTCAATTTCGTCGCTCTGCTGCTGGTGCAGCAATTGCTGGCGGGACCGCTCGGCCAGATCGGCGCCGGGTTCCTGCAGTCGCCGCTGATGCCGCGCCCGACCTGGCTGCCGCGCCTTCCGGGCTTCGACGTGCATCCGGGGATCGCCATCGCGGTCGCGCTCGCGGCCGCATTGTCCTTCGTCATGGGGCGGTCTCGGTTCGGCTTCGCGCTGCGCGTCCTCGGACAATCGCGCCCGGCCGCCGCCTATGCCGGCTTCTCGCTGCCGCGTCTCACCTGCAGCGCCATGCTGCTCGCGGGCGCCCTGGCGGGACTGGCCGGAGGCATCGAGGTGCTCGGCATCCACCATCGTCTGATCGGAGGCTTCTCGCTCGGCTTCGGCTTCAAGGCGGTGACGGTGGCGCTCCTCGGTGCCATGCAGCCGCTGGCCGTGATTCCGGCGGCCCTGTTCGTCGGCCTGCTCGAAACCGGCTCGCTCGCCATGCAGAGGCAGATCGGTGTCCCTTCGGCGCTGGTCACCGTCATCGAAGGCCTGACCATGCTGTTCGTTCTGGCCGCCACGGCGACACGACGATGATCGAGCTTCTCGCGGCCTCGATCCGCATCGCCACGCCGCTCGCCCTGGCCGCCCTCGGCGGCATCCTGTCCGAGCGGGCCGGCGTTTTCGCCGTCGGGCTCGAAGGCATGATGCTGGCCGGTGCCTTCACGGCCATGCTGGGCGCCTCGTCGACCGGCGAGCCTGTTGTCGGCATTCTGCTCGCGCTTCTCGGAGGCGGGTTCATCGGGCTCGTGGTCGCCATCGTGGCGGTGCGCTTTCGCGCCAATCAGATGGTGTCCGGTCTGGCGGTCAATGTCGTGGCACTCGGCCTGACGAGCTTTCTGGCGCGGGCGATCCTGGTCGATGGCCGGCCGATCAGCCTCCACCTGTCGCCCCTCGCGCCTCTGCCTGTGCCGGTCCTGTCCGCGCTGCCCGTGGTCGGCCCGCTGCTCTTCACGCAGCCGCCGCTGACCTATCTCACGATCGTCGGCTGCGTAATTGTGACCTTCGTCCTCAACCGCACCCAGATCGGCTTGACGCTGCGCGCGACGGGCGAGAACCCGGAGGCGGTCTTCGCCTCCGGAGCCGACCCCCTGACGGTGCGCATGCTCGCGGTCGTGGCCTGCGGCGCCATCGCGGGCCTCGGCGGCGCAGTCTTGACGCTGCAGCAGGTCGGAACGTTCACGGACGGCTTGACGAGCGGCCGCGGTTATCTGGCCCTCGCGGCGCTGATCGTCGGCCGCTGGACACCGTGGGGCGCGGCGGCCGCCTGTTTGGCGTTCGGTGCCGCGGAGGCTTTCGAACTCAGGCTGCAAAGCTTCGGCGTGCCGGTCAGCTCCTATGTGGTGCAGATGGTGCCCTACCTGATCGCTCTCGCGGTGCTGGCCGGGATCGGCCCGAGTTCCAAGCTTCCGGCCGCGATCGGGACGGCCGGCCCCACGAACCGCTGAGACGGACGGTCACCGGCGGCATCTCTCGACACCTCGTCACACGTCCGTCGCTTCCTGCGCCTCGCCGATGAGGCGCAGCCAGTTCGCATGCGCGAAGCCGGCTTTGGCCTCGCCGGTCAGGCCGCAGGTGTCGAGGAACCGACGCGCATCGCCGCCGGGTCGGTACTGGTACGGATAGTCGGTCGAGAAGAGGAGGCGATCGGTGCCGACCACGGCAGCGGCCCGCTCCAGGTAGTGAGGCAGGAACATGCCGCTCGCGGTGACGTAGAGGTTGCGCCGCAGGTAGGTGGCGAAAGGATGAGCGAGCCCGGCCACACGGTCGAGGACGGCGAGCCGTTCCGCGTAGAAGAGGACCAACTCGCCCCAGTGACCGAGGACGACCTGCAGGTCAGGCCAGCGGTCGAAATGGGCGGCGAGCACGAGGCGGACGAACTGAATTCCGGCATCGTAGTGCCAGCCAAGCCCGTAGGAGGCGAAAGCCGCATCGACCTCAGGCGTGAACCCCGAGTAGTAGGCTGTCCGTACCGCGACATCGGGCATCCGGGGATGGAGCAGGATCGGCACCCGCAGTGCCGCCGCCGTGGCGAAGATCGGCGCCAAAGACGCGTGATCCAGATTGCAGCCGTCGACCCTGCCGCTCAGCATCGTGCCCTTGAACCCCAGCGTGCGGACGCACCGCTCGAGTTCACGGGCCGCCTCTTCGGGCTCGGCCACCGGAAGGGTGGCAAAGGCCTGCAGGCGTGCAGGGTGACGGGCCACCGCCAGCGCGGCCATATCGTTGGTGCGGCGCGCCACGTCTGCGCTTCCTGGCCCGAGATCGTGAAGGGCGGGCGTGGTCAGCGAGAGCACCTGAACGTCGAGGCCGGTCTCGTCCATGAGCGCGACCCGCTCGTCCGCAAGGTCGCTGAGGCGGCGCTCGATTGCGCCGCCATGCGCCGCGGCGCTCGGGTCCCGCGACCCGAGGCCAATGCCCTCCCAGGCGGCCCGGACCTCGGCGGTGAGGAAATGCTCTTCGATGCCGATGAGCTTCATAGATCGTCCCCTTCTGGCAGCGGCGGTGCGGAGGTCGCTCCGCCTCTCGTTCCGCAAGCTCCCAACATGCTCGCCTCGCCCGGCCTGCACCACGCGCAGCGGATGCACTCTGATGTTGCGCCGGGCGCTATGTGTCGCTGCCCGGACTGCGCTACGATGGCGTATGGCGGACGTCGACCTCAACCTGATCGTGGCGCTCGACGCCTTGCTCGCCGAAGGCAGTGTGACGGGGGCGGCCCGCCGATTGGGCCTGAGTTCGTCGGCCATGAGCCGGACCTTGACCAGGCTTCGTGCCGCGACGCGGGATCCTTTGCTGGTGCGCGCGGGCCGTGGCCTGGTACCGACACCGCGCGCGATCGAATTGCGCGAGCGGGTGAGCGAGCTCGCGCTGGGGGCGCTGGATGTGCTCAGCCCCCGGGTGGACCCGCTCGACGTCGCGGCTCTGCAGCGCACCTTCGCCATTCGGGCCGGGGAGGGCTTCGTCGCTTTGTTCAGCGGACCTCTTCTGGCCGCCGTCGCAAGCCAAGCGCCCGGCGTCTGTCTGCGTTTCGTCCCAAAGCCCGTCAAGGAGGCCGAGCCGCTCCGTCAGGGCCGGATCGACCTCGAGATCGGGACCCCGGGCATGCCGGCGCCGGAGGTGCGCACCCGGTCGATGTTCCGAGACGTCTTCATCGGTGCGGTTCGGGCCGGGCACCCGCTCTTGACCGGCGAGATGACGGTCGCGCGCTATGCCGCCTGCCGGCATGTCGTGGCGTCGCGCAAGGACCGCGTCACGGGACCCGTGGACGAGGCACTCGAGCGACTTGGATTGCGGCGGGTCATCGCCGCCGTGGTCCCGGGCTATCCCGATGCCCTGCGGATCGCGCTTCGATCGGACCTCGTCGCCCTCGTGCCGCGGTCCTGTCTCGACAGCAGAGGTGCGCGTGCTCATCCGCTCTCGGAAGGTCTCGTCGGCTTCGACCTGCCTGTCCAGACGCCGGAGATCACGATCTCGGCCATGTGGCACCCTCGCATGGAGGCCGATCCCGCCCACCGCTGGCTGCGGGATCTCGTCATGAGTGTGTGTCGCGCGGCGGGCTCCTGAGCCGGCGCGACCGGACCCTTAGCCGAACTGTTCGCGCAGGATGCGTTCGTCGAGGGAGTGACCGGGATCATGCAGCAGCACGAGACCCGTGGCGTGGTCCATCTTGATCTCGATCGTCGCCACGTCCTTGATCTCGTGATGATCGGCCGTGGCCGCCACGGGGCGCTTCTCGGCTTCGAGGATTTCGACGGTGACCACCGCCTCGTCGGACAGCAGCGCACCGCGCCAGCGTCGCGGCCTGAAGGCCGAGATCGGCGTCAGCGCCATCAGGGCGGCGTCGAGCGGCAGGATGGGGCCATTGGCCGACAGATTGTAGGCGGTCGAACCCGCCGGCGTCGCCACCAGCAACCCGTCGGCCACGAGTTCGCTCAGGCGTTCCCGGCCGTCGACGGAGATGCGCACCTTGGCGACCTGCGAGGACTGCCGCAGCAGCGACACCTCGTTGATGGCCCGCGCCGTCGACACATTCCCCTGCCGGTCGGTCGCCGTCATGGCGAGCGGATGCACCATGGAACGCGCCGCGGCTTCGAGGCGCTCGTGCAGGCCATCCTCGACATATTCGTTCATCAGGAAACCGACGGAGCCACGGTTCATGCCGTAGATCGGCTTCCCCGATCCCATGAAACGGTGCAACGCCTGCAGCATCAGGCCGTCACCGCCGAGCGCCACGACGACATCCGCCTCGTCGGGATCGACATTGCCGTAGGCGGCCTCGAGACGCTGCAACGCCGCATCGGCGTCGGGCGTGCCCGAGGACAGGAAGGCAATGGCTTCGTGACGATGATCATCGCCCTGCGCCCGAGTCATGTCGGCTCCGTGCCCCCCTCGCCGTCTCGCCGGCTGCAGAAGCGACGGTAGAGGAGTGGGACGCGATAGGAAATCGCTTTAGCAAATCGACGTCGAAGAAGCGGTGGGCAGTTCGACACCTTTCCTCGGCGACAGTCTTCGTACGAATTCCTGTGCGCGATCGCCCGATCAGCGCGGCGTGAAGACGCCTGGAATGACGGCGGCGCGATCCGCCGCCAGATCCACGCAGAGTCCGTCCCCCTGGCGCTCCCGGGCCCGGCGCCGGAGGGCGGCGTCGAAGGCCGCCCGCCGGGTGCCAGTCGGCATGATTTCTCGAGGCCGGATGCCGTTCTGCTCCGCAAAGGCGAAGAGCTTGCCGTAATCCACGCTGAAGCGCCGACATTGTGTTTCGATCAGCACCACGTCTGCCAGGACCTGCAGAGGCTCGTCGGTGGCGCTCACCTTCGCCGGGCTCGCCGAGGCTCCCGGCAGCCAGGCTGCCGCAACGCCGAGCCCTGCGGCGGCCGCGGCCAGCAGGCCGAAGCGGGTGCGTGTGGACGCCATCGCGTCGATCCAGAGAGACATCACAGCCTGCGATCCACCGATTGGACTCCGCCGCCGGGTGGCTCTGCCCTCACTTGGCGGTAAATTGCGGGCCGGCGACGGGGGCGCCGATCGACTGCCAGACGTTCGGGTCGGACTGGGACTGACGCTTGACGAACTTGTAGCCGGTGTCCGACCAGGCCAGAACCTTGTCGTTCAGGTTGTCGAGGACGAATTCGCCGCGATTGGTCTTGACGGTGAGGATGGCATGGCCCTCCCCTTCGAGATCCCTGACAACGGTGATGAGCAGCGCCTGCCTGGGGTAGCCTTCCGCGATCAACATCTTGCGCTTCAGCAGCGCATAATCCTCGCAATCGCCCTTTCCGTCGGTCGGGTAGTCCCAGCGGTCGACGACGCCCCAATGATCCATGTCGGTCTCGGGCGTCACGGCGGCGTTGACCTGCCGGTCGACGCGCTCGATCGTCTTCAGCGCCGCGGGGGTGAGATCGACATCGGCGGGGTCGAGAGGTTCGACATCGCATTCGCCGCTGTAGCGGTTGCAGAAATCCACCCAACCGTAAGGCACGCTGGTGCGGTCGCCGACCGCCGCGTAGCCGGCGTGGGGCAGGGGGGAGGCGGTGGCGACGGTGGCCATTCCCACGACGCCGGCCAGGACCATGCCCGCCAGAACCGCTCCCTTGCTCCAATCGATCGCCATGTCGCCCTCACATCCTGCTGTGAAGCCATCATGGCCGACCGCTGCTGCAGTCGATTGAAGTAAAACTCTAGCGTTTTACGCGCTCGTCTTCATCATCATTGCCGAGAGATGAGTGGTATCCGAAGTGTAAATGTAAACGGGCGGATCCGATCTGCCCCGGCTGACCCTCTGTCTGACCCCTCGTCTTCAGCAAGCGTTGACCAGTTCCGATAACGCCAGCCGAATTCTTCACCCGCCGGAAACCATGGGGCCGGCCTCGACATCGTTAACGCGGCTACCGTCTCGCGTGAATCGCGGTAAGATTTTGGGCCGCGGCGCGGCGGATCGATGGCCGGCGCGCGCCAGGAGAGCCCCATGAGAGCCACACCCAAGATCATCCGCACGCGTCTCGACAAGCTGCGCCCGACTCAGATGACGGTCGGATTGGCCGAGGTGAAGCAGAAGCGGCGCGACTGGGGCAAGGTCGCCAAGGGCGATCGCGCCGCATACCTCGACAACCACGCCTTTCCTGCCGTGCGGGGTCCCGGCCAACGCTATTTCATCACCGACCACCATCATCTCGGTCGGGCGCTCCTCGAGGAGGAGGTCGAGACCATCGTCGTCAGCGTCACGCGGGACCTGTCGAATCTGGCACCCGATGAATTCTGGGTCGTGCTCGATCACCTGCAACTGGTGCATCCCTATGATGCCGAAGGCGTGCGGAGGCCCTTCGCCGACATGCCGCGCAAGCTGCCGAAACTCACCGACGACCCCTACCGCAGCCTCTCCGCCGAGGTGCGGCGGGCCGGCGGCTATGCCAAGGAGACGGCACCCTTCTCCGAGTTTCTCTGGGCCGACTACTTTCGCCGCCGCCTTCCGGCGACGCTGCTCTCCGAGTCGCCGAAGGCGGCCCTGGCCCAGGCGCTCGACCTCAGCCACCGTCCTGCGGCCGAGCATCTGCCGGGTTGGAGCGGCGGTCACGATTCCGCCTAACGGAACGTTGCAATCGCGTCTTGCCGATTGCATAAGACCTTAACGAACGTCAAAACTGCATTCAGGCGGTGTATCGACCTTGGTGTCGAATGGACGGTCCCATGCGTCAGGCCCGCAGAGGGACGACAGAGTTGGGCGTCGATGGAGCTGGCAAAGGCGCGGGCTCACGGGAGAGGCCGTCGACCTCCGGCGCTCGCTCGCTGGGGACTGGTCGCGGCGCTCGCGGTCTGGGCTCCGGACGCGGCCTGGGGCAGCGCCTGGAACCGGATGGCCGGCGACGGTCTGGCCGTCTTCGACGTCACGATCGGGTCCGGCACGGACTACTTCAACGGACGAGGCCATCTCGCGCCGGCCAGGGCCTATACCAAGGGTGAAATCGCCGGCTACGTCGAATATGGCGCGACCGACTGGCTGATGCTGATCGCCCGGCCCTCGTTCGACGACGTCCGGATCGGGACGCCGGATGCAGCTCATTATGTCGGTCTCGGCACGACCTCGGCTGGAGTGCAGGTTCAGATCCTGAAACGCGGGGCAGCGGTGCTGGCCGTCCAGGCCACCGCCGGCCTGCCCGGCACGACGTCGCAGCGCAACCCGGCCGAGCTCGGCAATACGGCGCGCCAGGGCGACCTTCGGCTGTTGGGCGGTGTCAGTTTCCAACCCTGGCATATCGAGACCTTCATTGATGCCCAGGCCAGCTACCGATTGCGCTCGGGCGGCGCCGCCGCGGAGTGGCACTCCGACCTCACCTTCGGTGTGCGCCCGACCTCGCGGCTGATGCTGCTGTTGCAGAGCGTGACCGTGGTGCCGACCGGCTCCGGAACGCCGTGGCTACCGAGTTCGATGTCGACCAAGCTCGGGCTCACCGGCGTCTACGAACTGACCCCCAAAATATCGTTCGACCTCGGCCTCTTCACCACATTGACCGGCCGCGACGCCTTGCGGGAGCGGGTCATCACCACCGGGCTCTGGTACCGCTTCTGACTGGCGCGCGGCCTCGTTTTGCCATTGTTTCGCGAAGCGGTTCCGCTAGAAAGGTGCAGTCGCCGGATTAGCTCAGCGGTAGAGCAGCGGTTTTGTAAACCGAAGGTCGGGGGTTCAATCCCCTCATCCGGCACCACGGAGACGACATCGGCGTCGCTCCATTTACGCCTCGCCTCCTTGGTCCAACGCTCCGTCTTCGGGCGAGTGTCGGGCGGCGCAGCGCGATTCTGGGATCCTGGTAAGCCGGATCCGGCTTCTTTCGCCCCGCATTGAGCTCTGGAAACGCCGGGGGTTCTATGACGTCAATGTTTGCAAGGTTTGTCGTCGTGGCGGCGTTGTGTTTCGCCAGCGCCTTGCCCGCTCGGGCCGATAGCGAAATGCATCAATCCCCGCTTCTGGACCGGGGATCGCCGGAGGCCTGCGATGCCATAGGGCATGGCAAGGTTCAGCGCGGCGGATCCTTCTGGCAGGCTTATTGCCCCGGTGTTCCGCGCAGCGAGGGGCAGGGCGACCGGCGCGCGCGCTGACGCTCCTCGAAGCCGTCGGGACCCCACCAAAACGGCACCGGCACCTTGCCGCTGGACTCGCCGACGTCATCTTCTCAGGTCTGGCGGCACCGATCGCCGAGACGAAGCCGCCCGGAGGACTTCATGGCATCGCATATCGAGAGTGACGGCAAGACCGTCACGGTCACAACCGCCGAGGGACATCGCATCGGCTTCGCCATGTCGGAACTGAACGTCGCCTCGACCTCCGGCGACATCACGACCGACTGGGCCGGGGGCGTGCCGCCGGACAGCGTCGAACGCACCGTCAAAGCCGCCAAGACCGAAGCCGAAGCCTATGCGGCGCAGCACCATCCTTCGAAGCCCGACGAGGCCCGGGCGGCGCAGCAGGACGGCAAGGGGCTCGGTGGGGCGCTGAAAGACGTTCTCGGCCTGCCGTAAACAACGGCGAGGTCACGTCCGTGCGAAGCCGCATGCACGTGACCAAGGGAACGACTCACGAAGAGCCGTCCGTCGGCGAGCCGATGTCAGCTCAGAATCCGGCCCGTCATATACTGAACCAGAACCTTGAGTTCTGATACGAATTCACGCAGCGCGCCCACCAGCCGTGTCATTAGCGATCCCGTTGTTCCGAGATCCCATTACCACGCTGGCGAAGGGGGAAAACGGCCTCATGACGATAGACCAGCGCTGTGGCCTGCATAGGACACCGACGCAGACCTCGGTTGGAAACATCGTCAGCGAGCCGAATACAGGAAGAACTTTCCCCCGCTCGAGGCTTTGTCCAGCTTGAAACGGCAGGGCGTCGTGATTTGAAAGGCGTTCGAGCCGTAGCAATAGGACGAGGCAGCGCAGTAATACATCTTACCGCTCTGCTTCTCGACCTTGATCTCGCTGATGGGACCAAACATCCCGCTCTGCTTGGACTTCACCTGTTCGGGCGCCTCTTCCGCAGGTACGTCGGAGAGCACGCGAGCCATGCAGTTCGCATCGGC
>JAYVMK010000430.1:0-11734 GCA_043758995.1 Lichenibacterium sp.
CGCTCCCCATGCGCCGGAGCGCTGCAGCCAGGCCCCGACGGGACGCCAGTGGTTTCCGCTGACGATGCGCGATCCCGCCGAGCGCTGGACCGGCGTCACCGAGGCACGTCCGACCCTCGATGCCTTTCTCGACGCCGAGCTCGCCCGGACGGGGCTCGACGAGGGCAAGCTGGCGCTGGTGGGATTCAGCCAGGGTACAATGATGGCGCTCCACACCGGTTTGCGACGCCGGCGCGCGCCGGCCGCGATTCTCGGCTATTCGGGCATGCTGGTCGGTCCCGAGAACCTCTCGGAGGCGACGGCGCGGTCGCCCGCCGGGCGTCCCCCCGCCGTGCTGCTGGTCCATGGCGATCGCGACGACGTCATCCCGATCGACGCCCTGTTCGACGCCGCCGAGGGCCTCGGCAAGGCCGACATCCCGACCCAGTGGCACCTGTCCTTCGGGGTGGGCCACGGCATCGACGGATCGGGCCTTACTCAGGGCGGCCAGTTCCTGGCCCAAAGCTTCGGCCGGCCGACGCCGCGCTGAGCGCGGGCAAGGCGGCGCTCGCACCCGAAACGCATTCGGGACGGTGCCGCTGAGCGACACCGTCCCGAATGAAAACCGCCGTGGCGCCGGGGCGCGAGGCCCCGGCCTCGGACTTAGAAGTCGCGCTCGGCGCGGAGACGCACTTCGAAAGCGTCCGGATCCTTGGAGACACCGGTCGGCAGAGCCGTTGCGGTCTGGCCGACGTTATGCGCGAGAGTCTGGTTGATCTTCATGTAGTCGACTTCGAGGCCGAATTCGAGGTTCTTCACGGGATCCCACAGGAACTGGTTGCCGACGCGGTACTCGCTCGCGTCGCCCAGGCCACCGACGGTCCAGTCGAAGTTCTTGGCGCGACCGTAGGACGTCTGCTCGTAGGAGCCGAAGATCACGTCGTGGAAGTTCGGCGTGAAGTAATGGTTGAAGGCGGCCATGACCGAGAAGCCTTCACCCTTCTGCAGCGTGTAGGCGCCGCCAGCCGTACCGGGCGTGTGGATCGCGATGGCGTCGCGGTCGATGTGGAAGAAGCCACCGACGGCCGGCGAGTTGAAGCCGGCGTTCATGTAGGACCCGGAGTCCTGATAGAGGTAGGCACCCTGCTGGTAGGCGCCTTCGACCCAGAGGTCGTCGCCGGCGGCGAGCATCGGAAGCTTCAGGCGAACGCCGCCCTGGACCGCGAAGCCGTCGGTGTCCTGACCGGTGAAGCCCTGGCCGCTCGTCCCGGTGAACGGACCCTGGGTGGTCTGGATCTCGTGATAGGCGGCCGAAAGCTGGGCGGAGCCCCAGGCCTGATCGAGCCGGAGGACGCCGACGATGTCGGGGATCGTCTCACCGGCGTAGCGGGCTGCACTCTGGAGGGCGCTCGGGCCGCCCAGGATGTTGCCGACGCCCTGGGACAGGTTGCGGGCGTTGCGGTCTTCGAGCGACAGCGTGGCCGAGAAGCCACCGGCCGCCGTGTAGGTGTAGGCGAAGACGTTCTGCGCCAAATCGGAGTTGGCGATGCCTTCGTAGTTGTAGTTGTCGGCGTAGAAGTCGAAGAACGACTGGACGCGACCGGCCGTGATGCCGGCGAACTGGATGAAGCCACGACGCAGCGCGGCGTTGTTGCCGCCCTGGTTGGCGAAGGTGTTCTGGCCACCCGAGAGGCCGCCGGCCTAGTAAAGGCCCTGGAGACGGTCGATCTGGTACTGCAGGAAGGTCCGCAGGGTGCCGTAGGCGGTCTGGGTACGGGTGTCGACGCCGAGACGCACACGGGCCAGGAAGCCGGTCTCGTCGCGGTCACGGCCTGGGATGACGATGGAGTTGGCGCCGATGGCGCGGCCGGCTGCGCCGGGCTGCGGGTTCAGAACGCGGCCGTTGTTGATGAACAGACCCTCGATACGGGTCTGAGCCGTGATCTGCAGGCAGGTGTCGGTGCCCGGGATGTAGAAGAAGCCGGCGCCGGTGAAGTCGCAAACGCGGACGTAGTCGACCGGAGCGGCCTTGCGGACCGGGAGATCGGCCGCGTGGGCGAAGCTAGCCGCGGAGAGCGCGGCTGCAGAGCCCAAAAGCAGGCTTTTGGCAGCGTTCATGATTGTGATCCCGTCAGTGCAAATGTTCGGCTACAGCAAGGCGAAACAGTGGAGCGCCACAAAACCGCCGTTGACAAAGGCGTACGGGGCAAGAATGAGTTGAAAATTAGTTTTAGGGTTTGTGACATCCGGGAGGCCGGTCGCACAGGCAACCGGACCCCGAATGTGGCTCAACGGCAACAGTATTTCGTCTGGGCAGCCGTGCAGATAATCCGAAGATCGTCACACCCGTGTGACACACGACGACCAAAAAAAGCACGATTTGCAGTAGCACGCGGCGATCGCTGTGCTCGGATAAACGCTCATACTCTCATTGAAGCGCCGCAACCCTCGCGCGTGGGAGGCTTGAAGACTGCGACGTTTGTCCAGCCGACCCTATCGAAACAGATCGATCACGGGTCTCGCCTGTGCCGTGAACGCCGCACCCGCTGCGACGTCCACTCGCCAGCGCCCCTAGTCAGCGGCGGAATCGCTCCTGACACCGATCGCCTGCACCGAATGCGCAAACGTCCTCAGGCGTCTTCGTCCTCGCCATCCTCGCCGAACATCTCGACCATCTGCCGGCAGAACTCCGGCAGGTCGTCCGGCTTGCGAGAGGTCACCAGCAGGCCGTCTCTCACGCAGACCTCGTCCACCCATTCGCCGCCGGCATTCTCGATGTCGGTGCGCAACGACGGCCAGGAGGTCAGTTGGACGCCGTCGACCGCATCGGCTTCGATCAGCATCCAGGGTCCGTGGCAGATGGCGGCGATCGGCTTGTCGTTGTCGACGAAATGCTGGACGAACTCGATGGCGTCGTCGCTCATGCGCAGCTTGTCGGGATTCGTCGTGCCGCCGGGAAGCACGAGAGCATCGAAGATCTCGGCGTCGACCGAGAGGTCGTGATCGACCGGGATCTTGTCGCCGGGGTTCACGTCCTGGTGCATGGCCTGAATGGTGCCGGTCTTCAGCGACACGATCTTGACGTCGGCCCCCGCCGCTTTCAGAGCCTTGATAGGCTCGAGCAGTTCTACCTGCTCGACGCCGTCGGTGGCGAGGATAGCGACCTGAAGACCTTCTAGATCGGTGGACATGGTTCTCTCTCGCTGTTCGCCGCAGGTCTCGCTCCCGCAGGTTGGGACAAACGTTCAAGCCGCGGTTCGCGATCCCTGGCGCTGCCGAGAGAGAGCCGACAGATGGTCGTCAGCTCTCGCGGATCTCGACCTGGTCTGGGTAGAAGGCGAGGTGGCCAGCGATCTGCGCGACCCCTGGTAGCGGCTCCACGTAGCTCCAGACCGCATTCTGCGCTTCACGGCCTACGGCTTTCAGGGTGAAATAGCTCGCGTCGCCCTTGAACGGGCACCGCGTCTGCCGGGTGCTCGGCTCGAAGAAAGACATGTCGGCATCCTGGCGCGGCACGTAGATGACCGGCCGCATGGACCCTTCGACGAGGTCGAGAGCCGCGGTCGTGTCGACCACGGTCTGTCCGGCGAAGACGACCTCGAGACGCCCTGGGTGAGGCGTGATGGAGATGCCATGAGGATTGGCGGTCTGCATGGAAGGGTTCTCCTGAATACGACCCGTTTGATGGGGCTCTGCAACGCCGGACAGCATAGACTCAATGGTTGCGCTCGTGCGCCGCCTTGTCGATCTCGGATTCGAGCGTGCCGATGTTGTCCGGCGTCACCGGTCCGATGAGCTTATAGGCCAGCGTGCCGTCGCCCTTGACGACGAAGGTCTCGGGAACGCCATAGACGCCGAAGTCGATCGCCGTGCGCCCGGCCCGGTCGTCCCCGACCGCCGCGTAGGGGTCCCCCTTGGAGCCGAGATAGCGGCGAGCGTCCTCCGGCTTGTCCTTATAGACGATGCCGTCGAGCGGGATGCCGAGCTCCTTCAAGCGCGGGCTCTTCGACAGCATCATCAGAATCTCGTGCTCGTCGTGGCACTCGGCGCACCACGAGGCGAAGACGTTGACGAGCGTGACGTGGCCGCGCTTCAGCGCCGCGGCATCGAGCCCCGTTGCAGCACCGGATTCCGGCGCGGCCGCGACCGGCGCCGGACGGCCGGGTAGTGGCGGAAGGGAGAAGTCCGGCACCGGCAGGCCGATCAGCGGCGAGGGAATTCGCGACGGATCGCCGGCGCCGAGGCGTACCAGGAACAGCGCCGCCACGCCGGCGAAGACAAGAAGCGGAAGCGTCGCCAGCAGCCGGCGCGGCTTGCGCGGGAGCCTCTCGGAGGTCTGTGCGGAACCGGCACTCATCGGGTCGGACCCTCCCGGCGCGGCGCAGTTCCGGCGAGCGCACCGTACCCACGCGTTTCGAGCCGGGCCAGATCGCGTTTCAGCGAACGCCGATCGAGAAGCACGGCCGCCACAAGCCCTCCCACCGTCGCTGCCGTCGCCCCATAGGCGGCCAGGATGAAGCCGATATGCGGGATGCTCGTCATGACGGGACCACCTCGGTCGAGACGATGTCGGAGCGCACCATCCGGGTGACCGGGTCCCGGTCGGCGGCGGCGGCCAGCATCTGACGACGCAGGCGACGGCGCAGGATCTCGTTTCGAATGGCGAGAAGATGCAGAGTGGCGAAGATCAGAGTGAAGGCCAACGCCATGACAAGCAGCGGGGTCAGAATCGAACGGTCCACGGTCGAGCCCGTCATGCGGAAGATCGAGCCCTGGTGCAGCGTGTTCCACCAATCGACCGAGAATTTCACGATGGGCAGGTTGATGGCGCCGACCAGCGTCAGCACCGAGGCGGCGCGGGCGGCGCGTCCCGGCTCTTCGATCGTGTTCCACAGGGCGAGCAGCCCGAGATAGGTGATGAACAGCACCAGCATGGAAGTGAGCCGTGCGTCCCAGACCCAATAGGTGCCCCACATGGGCTTGCCCCATAGCGACCCGGTGACGAGACAGATGAAGGCGAAGGCCGCACCGAGCGGCACGACGGCCTTCTGCGCCGCCTCGGCCAGCGGATGGCGCCACACCAGCGTGCCCAGCGCCGACGCCGTCATGGCCACATAGGCCAGGCTGGCGATCCAGGCCGCCGGCACGTGGATGAACATGATCTTGACCGTCTCGCCCTGCTGGTAGTCGGGCGGAGAGGTGAAGGATAGATACAGCCCGATGGCAAGCGTCGCGATGGACAGGGCCGCCAGCCAGGGCAGCACGCGGCCCGACAGCCTCATGAACGTCGCGGGATTGGCGAGGGCGTACATGGACCGTCCCTTGGCGATGTGGTGCCGCGTATGTCGCTTCGGCTTGACACTCTTCTAGCGCAAATGCGGCGGCTTTCGGAAGGGCGAACGGTCCAGGAGCCGTGCAGCGCTTTACTCCGCCGTCAGCCTGAGCGCCGCCGCTGCCGCGAAGGGCGTGCCCGCCATGGCCAGCAGCGCGAGCCCACAGAGCACCAGGAAGGGCGTGGCGAAGGGCACGGTGCCGCCGCTGGCCGCACCGGCGGCCGAGACACCGAAGATCAGCACCGGGATGGCCATCGGGATCACCAGAACGGAGAGCAGCAGGCCGCCGCGGCGCAGCGAGACCGTCAGCGCCGCCCCGATGGCGCCTAGGCAGGTGAGTGCCGGGGTGCCGACGAGCAGCGTCGCCATGACGCCGCCGAGGGCCGGTCCGTCGAGCGCCAGCATCAGGCCGAACAGGGGTGACACCAGCACCAACGGCAGGCCCGTGGTGCACCAATGCGCCAGGCATTTCACCGCGACGACGAGTTCGAGCGGCGTGCCGGCCATGCGCAGGAGGTCGAGCGACCCGTCCTCGTGATCGGCGCCGAACAGCCGGTCGAGCCCCAGGAGCGTCGACAGGAGCGCCGCGATCCAAAGGATGGCGGGGCCGATCCGGGCCAGGAGATTGAGATCCGGCCCGATCGCGAAGGGCACCACGGTGACGAGGCAGAGGAAGAAGACCACGCCCGTCGTGCCGCCCCCGCCGACGCGGCGGGCGAGAAGCAGATCGCGCCGGAACAGCGCCAGCAAAGGCTTCACGCGGTCGGCTCCAGCCTGATGTCGCGCATGCCCTCGAGCCCGAGCGGACCATGGGTGGCCGCCACCACCAGGCCGCCGCCGGCGAGATGCTCCCGAATCACCTCGACCAGGACGCCTTGCGACGCGACATCGAGCGCGGTCGCGGGTTCGTCGAGCAGCCAGAGCGGACGGCGGGCGACGAGCAGACGCGCCAGCGCGACGCGCCGCCGCTGCCCTGCAGAGAGGTAACCGCAGGGCAGATCGGCGGCATGGGACAGCGCCACCCGCTCCAGCGCCTGCCGCGGCGTCGCCGGGGCCGGTCCGCGCCCGAGCAGCGCCGCCACGAAGCCGAGATGGTCGAGCGGCGTCAGAGCGGGCTTGAGCGCATCGGCATGGCCGAGATAATGGGCCCGTTCCGACACCGGCGCGTCGGGGTCGTCGGAATCGGGCGGCTCCAGCGTGGCCTGACCCGCCGCCTGGGGCAGCAGCCCGGCCAGGACGCGCAGCAGCGTCGACTTGCCGGCACCGTTGCGGCCGACGATGCCCACAGCCTCGCCGGCCCGCACCGTGAAACACAGGTCGGCGAAGACCGGCCGCCCGGCGCGCTCGGCCGTCAGGCGGTCGACCGTGAGGGTGAGAGGGGGGTCGGCGGAGAGCGTCATCGGTCCTCGTCTGCTGCGTTGCACGGATTGACGTAGCCAGAGGGGGGCAAAACCCTATATTCGAGCCATTCCAGATCCGCCCGTACCGCGAAGGATGCCCAATGGCCTCGCTCGACAGTTTCAAGTGCCGCCGTACGCTCGAAGCCGGTTCCAAGACCTATCATTATTTCTCCATTCCCGAGGCCGAGAAGAACGGACTTGAAGGCGTCTCCCGCCTGCCCTTCTCGATGAAGGTGCTGCTCGAGAACCTGCTGCGCCACGAGGACGGACGCAGCGTCACCAAGGACGATATCCTGTCGGTCGTGGCCTGGCTCACCGCCAAGGGGGCCGATGGGCGCGAGATCGCCTTCCGCCCGGCGCGCGTGCTGATGCAGGACTTCACCGGCGTGCCGGCGGTGGTCGACCTCGCCGCCATGCGCGACGCGATGGGCAAGCTCGGCGGCCCGGTCGAGAAGATCAACCCGCTGGTGCCGGTCGATCTCGTCATCGACCACTCGGTCATCGTCGACGAGTTCGGCACCCCCAAGGCCTTCGGCGACAACGTCGAGCTCGAATACGAGCGCAACGGCGAGCGCTACCGTTTCCTGCGCTGGGGTCAGGGCGCCTTCACCAATTTCCGCGTCGTGCCGCCCGGCACCGGCATCTGCCATCAGGTCAACCTCGAATACCTCAGTCAGACGGTGTGGACCCGCAAGGAGACCCACGAGGGCCAGGAGATCGAAGTCGCCTATCCCGACACGCTGGTGGGCACCGATTCGCACACCACCATGGTCAATGCCTTGGCGGTGCTGGGCTGGGGTGTCGGCGGCATCGAGGCCGAGGCCGTGATGCTGGGCCAGCCGCTCTCCATGCTGCTGCCGCCGGTCGTGGGCTTCCGGCTCACCGGCAAGCTGAAGGAAGGCCGCACCGCCACCGACCTCGTGCTCACCGTCACCCAGATGCTGCGCAAGCTCGGCGTGGTGAACAAGTTCGTGGAATTCTACGGCCCCGGCCTCGATACGCTGTCGCTCGCCGACCGCGCCACCATCGCCAACATGGCCCCCGAATACGGCGCCACCTGCGGCTTCTTCCCGATCGACGACGAGACCATCAACTATCTCGACGCCTCGAACCGCGGCGACGAGCGCATCGCTCTGGTGAAGGCCTATGCCAACGCCCAGGGCATGTTCCGGTCCACCACCACCGAGCCGGTCTTCTCCGAACTGATCGAACTCGACCTGTCGGACGTCGTGCCGTCGCTCGCCGGGCCCAAGCGCCCGCAGGACCGCGTCACGCTGGAGAGCGCCAAGTCGTCGTTCCTCTCCTCGCTGGTCAAGGAGTACAAGGTCGAGAAGCCGATGGAGCGCTTCGCCGTCGACGACATGAGCTTCGATCTCGGCCATGGCGATGTCGTCATCGCCGCCATCACGTCCTGCACCAACACGTCGAACCCTGCCGTGATGCTCGGCGCGGGCCTGCTGGCCCGCAACGCCGTCAAGGCCGGCCTGACCTCGAAGCCCTGGGTCAAGACCTCGCTGTCCCCCGGCAGCCAGGTGGTGGGCGAGTATCTCGAAGCCACCGGCCTTCAGGCCGACCTCGATGCGCTCGGCTTCAACCTCACCGGCTACGGCTGCATGACCTGCATCGGCAATTCCGGGCCGCTGCCGATCGCCATCTCCAAGACCATCAACGATCACGACATCGTGGCCTCGGCGGTGATCTCGGGCAACCGCAACTTCGAAGGCCGGGTGAACCCGGACGTGAAGGCCAATTACCTCGCCTCCCCGCCGCTGGTCGTCGCCTATGCGCTGGCGGGTTCGCTCGACGTGGACCTCGCCACCGAGCCGCTCGGCCAGGGCACCGACGGTCCTGTCTACCTGCGCGACATCTGGCCCTCGCAGGAGGAAGTGGCGACCCTGCACCGGAAGGCCATCACCAAGCAGATCTTCGCCGACCGCTACGGCAACGTGTTCGAGGGCGACGTCCACTGGCAGGGAATCGACGTGGCGCTGGGCCAGACCTACCATTGGTCCATGGGCTCCACCTATGTGCAGAACCCGCCCTATTTCGAGGGCATGACCAAGGCGCCGATCCCGGTGACCGACATCAAGGATGCCCGCGTGCTGGGGCTGTTCCTCGATTCCATCACCACCGACCACATCTCGCCGGCCGGTTCCATCAAGGCCGCGTCCCCGGCGGGCCGCTACCTGCTCGAGCATCAGGTCCGCCCGCAGGACTTCAACCAGTACGGCACGCGCCGCGGCAACCATGAAGTCATGATGCGCGGCACCTTCGCCAACATCCGTCTGAAGAACCAGATGGTGCCGGGCGTCGAGGGCGGCGTGACGCGTCACCAGCCGGAAGGCGAGGAGATGCCGATCTACGACGCCGCCATGCTCTATAAGCAGGAGGGCGTGCCGCTGGTGATCTTCGCGGGTCGCGAATACGGCACGGGTTCGTCGCGCGACTGGGCCGCCAAAGGCACCAAGCTGCTCGGCGTGCGCGCCGTCATCGCCCAGAGCTTCGAGCGCATCCATCGCTCGAACCTCGTCGGCATGGGCATCCTGCCCCTCGTCTTCGAGGAGGGGACGTCGTGGCAGACGCTGAACCTCAAGGGCGACGAGACGGTCTCGATCGTCGGCCTCGGCGATACGCTGAAGCCGCGCCAGATCATGGAACTGGTGATCACCTCGGACAAGGGCGTGGTCAGCCACGTTCCCGTCATCTGCCGCATCGATACCGCCGACGAGCTGGAATATTTCCGCAACGGCGGCATCCTCAACTACGTGCTGCGCAACCTGCTGCAAGAGGCGGCGTAAGCAACGCCCCCGCGGCAGCGCGAGGGTCGACGAGAGGGCCGCGCGGGGAGTCTGGCGCGGCCCTTCGCGTTTGCGGCGGTGTACCGTGGTGGTAAGCTTGGCGCGGAACGAGGGGTGACGCCGTGCAGCAGCCCGAACGCAGGATGACGGTCGACGAATTCTTCCTCTGGGCGGAAGGGCGGTCGGAGCGCTACGAACTGGTCGACGGTCAGCCCTACGCCATGTCGCCGGAGCGCATGGTTCACATCGAGACAAAGGGTGCAGTCTTCTCGGCCCTGCGGGAGGCCGTGCAGAATGCGAAGCTGCCCTGCAGGGTGCTCGGGGATGGCGCGACGGTGCGCATCGACCCGCGGACCGCTTTCGAACCTGACGCACTTGTCCGATGCGGGCCGCGCTTGTCGCCCGACGTCTTGGAAACACCGGATCCGCTCATCGTTGTCGAGGTCCTCTCGCCCCACACGCGGAACTACGATACCGGCGCCAAGCTGGCCGGCTATTTCACCGTACCGAGCATCCGGCATTATCTGATGGTGGATTCTGATCGGCGAATCCTGATCCATCACCGTCGCGACGACGGCGACGCCATCGCGACACGCATCCTCGCCTCCGGCCCGCTCCGCCTCGACCCGCCGGGGCTGGAGCTCGATGTCGAGGATCTGTTCGGGCCGGGGGACGATCCGGCTCCGTAGCGGCAGCTTCGCCCCCTCCACCACCCCTCGGGTGGTCCCCCTCCTGGCGGCTCCGCCGCTTCCCGCTTCGCGAGGGAGGAATAGGACGTCGCGCGCCGCTATTCCTCCCCCGTGGAACGGGGAGGGGGACCGGGCGCAGCCCGGTGCAGGGGCCGGGCCGGGTGCAACGGGGGAAGGTCCCCTACCCCGCCATCTCCGCCTTCGCCACCGCATAGGCCCAGTCGAGCCACTCCGTCAGGATCTCGACATCCGAGGTTTCGACCGTGGCGCCGCACCAGATGCGCAGGCCCGCCGGGGCGTCGCGGTAGGAGGCGATGTCATAGGCCACGCCCTCGCGCTCGAGCAGCACAGACAGCGCCTTGGCGAAAGCCGCCTGCCCGGCCGCGGGCCGCGCCGTCACGGCCGGATCGACGACGCGCAAGCAGACGGAGGTGTTCGACTGGATCTGAGGATTCGCGGCGAGGTTGGCGACCCAGGGGGTGCGCCGCACCCAGGCGTCGAGCGCCGCGGCATTGCGATCCGCCCGGCCCACCAAGCCGTCGAGCCCGCCGACCGACCGCCCCCACTGCAGCGCGTCGAGGTAATCCTCGACGCAGAGCATGGAGGGCGTGTTGATCGTGTCGCCCTTGAAGATGCCCTCGATCAGCTTGCCGCCCGACACCAGCCGGAAGATTTTCGGCAATGGCCGGGGCGGCACGAAGTTCTCCAGGCGCGCGACGGCGCGGGGCGACAGCACCAGCATGCCATGTGCGGCCTCGCCACCGAGCGCCTTCTGCCAGGAGAAGGTCACGACATCGAGCCTGTCCCAGGGCAACCTCTGCGCGAAGGCCGCCGATGTGGCGTCGCAGATCGTCAGGCCGGCACGGTCGGCGGGGATCGCGGCGCCCTCCGGCACGCGGACGCCCGACGTGGTGCCGTTCCACGTGAAAACGACGTCATGGTCGAAATCGACCTCGGCGAAATCGACGATCGACCCATAGGGGGCCGTGAGCACGCGGGCGTCGGCGAGGCGGAGCTGCTTGACGGCGTCGGTGACCCAGGTTTCCCCAAAGCTCTCCCAGGCCACCATGTCGACCGGCCGGGCGCCCAGCAGGCTCCACATCGCCATCTCGACCGCGCCGGTGTCGGAGGCCGGCACGATGCCGATCCGGTACTCCGCCGGGATCTCCAGCACCGCGCGGGTGAGATCGATGGCGGCGGCGAGCTTGGCCTTGCCGACGGGCGCGCGGTGCGACCGGCCGAGCGGCGCGTCGCCCAACGCCGCGAGCGACCAGCCGGGCCGCTTGGCGCAGGGCCCGGAGGAGAAGCAGGGATTGGCCGGCCGGCGGACCGGGGGGGTGAGCGTCATCGGGTGCCCTCGGGACGGGGGTGCCGCCTTCACGAGGTGGCGGCAGGGTTAGCGCGGGTGGTGGGGGATGGTGGGAGAGGGTGTCAAGCGGCGGGGTGCCTTTCAGAATCGAAGCGAGGATCGACCACCCGCCCTATGAATGTGCTATGTCGACGTTCTGTGACTCGCGTCATCCAAAGGTTATGGA
>JAYVMK010000431.1:0-2891 GCA_043758995.1 Lichenibacterium sp.
CACGCGACGACGAAGGAATGGGACGCCGAGTATCGGGCCAATAATGAGGCCATCTTTCTGTGCTCACTGGGCGCTGCGATCCAGAACATCCAATTGGGCGTCGCTGCCGAGGGGCTCACATCGGCTTGGCTGTCGGGCGGCGGCGAGGACGAGACCAACCGCGAGCTTGCCGAACTGCTAGGATATCCCTCCTGGATGAAAGCCTATGGCACCATCCCGATCGGCTATCCTGCGGTCGACCAGAATATGCGCTACCGGCGACCCCTGTCCCAGTCGTTGCACTGGAATGCCTACGAACCACGCCAATATCGCCGACATGCCCAGATTGATTTCTACGAGAGCACGCTCCGGCCCTTCGCCATGTACAGGGAGGAAGAGTCCATGGATGCATGGCCGGATCGCGACGAAATGCTGGGCGAATGGACCGAGGCTTTCGTCGGCCCTCTTTCTAATCCCGACGGAGTGCTGGAACCGGAAGCGAATTTTTCGAGTCCCCGGGTGATCGGGCAGGCCACTAAGCGTCGGAAGACTTGACTGCCAGATGACTCGATGAGCCCGCCGTCACGAGGCCTTAAGCTGTGCTGCGCTGCAACTAGATTGACGCTTCTCATAGCAGTAGGGACAGTCGGTCTTGGATGATCACCGACCGCGACCGAGCCTTTCGACTTCAGGCCGTCCTCGGGCGAGGCTGATGCAGACGCTGAATTTCTCAGCCATGACCATGACGGCCTCGCTGGTGACGTGGAGTCGGCACTTCCTGTCTTCGCGAGAAGCTGCTTCATTGCCGGTCCGCCCGCAGCTAGTCTCGACCCATCTGTTCGGGCGACATTACTCCCGCCGCGAGTTGGGAAATACGCTTACATCGGAAGGACGACAGGATGCGGGCAGTGATCGTCGGTGCGGGAATAGGCGGGTTGATGACAGCATTGGCGCTGCGACAGTCCGGCGTCGTCGCATCGGTCGATATCTACGAGCAGACGAAGGTGCCCAGCACCGCAGGCGCCGGGCTGAACATCCCGCCCAACGGGGCGCGGCTATGTCGTTGGCTGGGCGTGGACCTCGATGGCGGAGATCCCCGGGGCTCCGATGGAGCGATTGACGGTGGCCGGGCGGCAATCCTGGAGTCGACACGGCAGTTCAACGCCGATGGCGGCGTGACGAAGCGGCCGTTCGATCATGTCACCGCCGCGGGCGACGGCGCAGGGTTTCATCACATGCATCGGCTGGACCTGTTGATGTGCCTGTACAAGCGGGTGTTCGAGTTCGGTCCCGACAGCGGGACGCCGTGCCCGATCACCGTGCACATGGACTGCAGGCTGACACAGTTGCATCAGGCCGCCGACGAGGTGACGGCGACCTTTTCAAATGGTCAAACCGCGACCGGAGAGGTTCTCGTCGGTGCCGATGGAATCAACTCTGCCACGTTGCGGCTGGCTTGGCCGAATCCGCGTCCCAAGCGCTGGACCGAAGTGACCTGTTTTCGTGGACTCATTCCGCGCGCAGCGGTCGCCTCGCTCCGCAAGGCCGACGGTAGCCCGCTGGCCAACAATCCCATCGACTCCTTCAGCATGGACCGTCACCGCAACGACAAGAGCGGAGCGACGACCTATTGGGTGCGCGGCGGCGAGCTGTTGAACGTCTGGATCGCCCGCTATGAGCCCGACTCGGCTGCGTTCGAGCAGGAGGAGGGCGACTGGTTTCCCGTCGGCCGGGACGAGATCCTTCGCGAGGTGGGCGAGGCCTTCGAGGGGAGTGCCAGCTGCGAAGACCTTCTCGCTCTGGCGGGAGCGATCGTTCGTCCGACGAAGTGGGGCCTCTACGATCGCGATGCGCTCGAAACCTGGGTGCAAGGCCGTATCTGTCTGCTGGGAGACGCGGCGCACCCGATGCTTCCCACGTTCGGGCAGGGCGCCGCGCAATCCTTCGAGGACGCCGCCGCGCTCGCCAGCGCCTTCGTCCTGCACCAGCGCGACGTGGCTACAGCGCTGTTGCATTACGAGCGCGTGCGGCATTACCGAGCAACCCGCTTCCAACTCGGCTCCAAGTTCGCCTTCGATCACTTGCGTGCCAAGGACACCGCCGAGCAGAAGGCGCTGCTCGAGACGCTCGACGAACGGGTCAGCCCAGCCTTTGCCCACGACAAGCGCGGCGGCGAGGACGACTCCTGGATCTACGCGCACGATGCCCGCAATGTCGGCGCATTGCCTCCTAAGAGATTAGGACCGTGGGACTTCCGCCGAGCCGCCAAGGCCGACTACGCCGCGATCACCCGCAAGCTCTGGATGCCAGCTGCTCCCGCCAAGGGTCCACGCCCCATCACACGTAAAGAGGTCGCCCTGCATAACACCGGAGACGACTGCTGGATCATCATCTCGGGAAAAGTTTACGACATCACCGAGTGGGCACCCCATCATCCTGGTGGCGCTGGAATCGCGCGAATGTACGCCGGCAAGGAAGCCACTACCGAATTCGGTGACTACCATAGCGCCGAAGCTGTCGCGCACACGGCTCATTTCTGCATCGGCGACCTCGTCGAGTCTCCAACCTGTAGACGGGCGCTAAACAAGGCCCCTTGAACTTAAAGCGGCAACCCCTTTCCTTGAGTAACGGAATCTGCGTCGGAGTGGGATCACGATCGGCGCCGATCATGACCACTCCGATCGGCTTTTTTTCGATTGTCATTATGGCGTTACTTCCGATACGTATCGCTCCGGCGGAGGCCGCCTTGCGCGGTGCGATGGAGGGTGAAGACATAGGCGTATGACTGACCATACGCCTAATTCGAAGGTCTCCCGACGGGAAGTTATCTCGACGGGCGCTCGACGCCGTTGGACATTGGAAGAAAAGCAGCGGATCGTTGCCGAGAGCTATGGCGGGCCACGATTGGTGTC
>JAYVMK010000432.1:0-2167 GCA_043758995.1 Lichenibacterium sp.
CCGCGACCAGTTCCAGCACGGTCCTTGCGGCCGTGACAGCACTGAAGAAGGGTGGCTGATAGTCAAGCAGCGCCGAGCTTCGTTCGGCGCAACCCCGAAGACAGTGGTCAGGCGGACGCCTCGGTTGGCCTGAAAGCTCGCGTGCTCCGCCGTCTGAGCAGCCTCAGCCGGGCAGCATTCGCCTGAGCACGTTGTCTCGCACAGCGTAGTGGTGAAACAGGGCCGCGGCCGCGTGCAGCCCGGCGAACACGATGATGGCCCAGGCGCCCCAATGGTGGATCCAGTTCAACGCCGGTCGCCACTCCGGATCGAGCGCGAGCGGCGACGGTATGCTGGCTCCGAAAAACTCGACGCCATGGCCGCGGACCCACCGCTTCCCCAACCCGGCGATCACCATTGTCGCCAGTAGGCCGTAGAGGACGAAGTGCATCCCCCTTGGCGGCAACCTCCGTGACGCCCGTGCTTGCCGGATCCAACCGACGCCCTAAGAAGGGCCGCCAGATCAGCCGCAGGACCAGGACGGCCGCGAGAATGACGCCCAGCGAGACATGCGCGGTCTGCATTGTGATCTGCGTCGGCCCATCATGGGGAAAGAACGACCAGATGTGGGCGAGGCTGAACAATGTCACGACCAGGATGGCCGTAAGCCAGTGGAGTGTCATGGTTATGGCGTCGTAGCGTTCTGCGCCGCGAAACGTCCCGTCTTCACCGGCCAGAGCCCGGGTCGCCTCTGCCAGCCGTGTGTCAGTCATGTCCAGTTTCTCTCGTCGCCGCTCGGGCCGTTTGGGCGGCGCCAGCATCCCTGCTGCCGGTCTAGGCTGTAGCCGCACCTGAGAAGCGTATGGTCGAACCTGACCGTGGCTCGGCTATGGCGTGCATCAGCGTCGTGGCCCATGCCACGTGACATCGTCCCGCGAGTTCCTGTCCGATTGCTGTCAGCGCCGGCGAAAATCATACCAGCGCGGGCGTTCCCAACGCTAAGGTCCTTCCGACAGGGGGGCGCTGCGATGAGGGTGCTGCTGGTCGAGGATAGCGTTCGCCTTCGTGACCTGCTGACCGAGCGGATCCGCGGGGCGGGCTGGATGCTGGACGCGGTCGGCACGATCGCCGCCGCGACCGAAGCCTCGCGTTCGATCCTCTACGACCTCGTGCTCATCGATCTCGGACTACCGGACGGTGACGGAAAATCGCTGATCAAGTCGCTTCGTAAGCAAGGCTTCTCCGTGCCGATCCTCGTCCTCACGGCACGGGGATCGATCGACGACCGAGTCGACGCTCTCGACTGTGGGGCCGACGATTTCTTGATAAAGCCGTTCAACCACATCGAATTCCTGGCTCGTTGCCGTGCCCTGCTGAGGCGGAGCGGTCCACACCGTGCGGAGCGGATCGAGTTCGGCCGGCTCGAATTCGATCCTGCGTCCGGCTCGGTCCGTGTCGGGGGCGCCATTGTGCCGGTGTCGCCGCGCGAGCGATCAATCCTGGAATTGCTGCTGCGCCACGCCGACCGCGTGGTTCCGAAGGAGAGAATCGAGATCGCTCTATCCGCCTTCGGAGAGGAGATCTCGACCAATGCCGTCGAACTGGCGATTTCGCGGCTCCGCAAGCGCCTCGAACCCGTCGAGGCCGGCATCTCGATCGAGACTGTCAGGGGTGCCGGCTACCTGCTGCGGGAAATCAAGGTCCATGCCTGAGCGTGTTCTGAAGCTGCCGTCCCTCGCCCGCATCGTCGGTTCGCGCATCGTCGTGTTCGCGCTTCTCGCAATGGCCGTACAGGTTGCCGTCGTGCTGGCCGACTATTACTTCGACGATCCCAAGCTGGCGTCCCTAATGATCGAAGGCGAGACCGTTGCCCTGGTCAAGGGCGTGAACGTCGGCCCGGCTGTCCTAAGTTACGTGGTTCCACGCGGCATGAGACGTTACCAAGGATCGAGCGGCGACTACTTCACGCGCGTGCGAACGCCGGAGGGACGCGTCATCTACTCCAACTGCGACGCGAGCTGCGCCCTGCACCTCCTTCCGCAGGAGGTGAACCCACCGGATCTCTGGTCACGCCTTCTGCGGCGCGGCGAGCCTATCGCCGTGGCCGGCGGCCAGTCGTTCGATGTCCAGGGCGCGAAAATCTTCGTCGAAGTCGCAGTTCTCGACGACCATGAACGCGTGATGTGGC
>JAYVMK010000433.1:0-4758 GCA_043758995.1 Lichenibacterium sp.
TGGGCCTGTCCTCGCGGCGGCCTCCGATCCGTCGTCCTGGACACAGGCGCCGCTCTTCATCATGCGGTCGGCAAGCGCTGAACCTGTCAAACAGGCGACAGACAAACCGCAACCCATCAATCCGCCGACCGTCGTTGCCGTGCGCGATCTCTCGGCCATTGCCCCGCAATCGGGCGGCCTGTTCGTCGCTGTTTCCGCAGCGGGGTCGAAGCAATGATCCCGTGGCTAGCGCGCTTGGCCGATGCAGCGCCGTCCCCCTCGGTGTGCGCGATTTTTGGCGGTCGAGCGCTCGCCGTGACGTTCAGCGACTCCTTTAGCGTGAACGGCTGCCATGACTTAGGCAGGCGCACGCGAGCGTATTCCCGGGAAGAAGGAGGGGCGTTCAGAGGAGGAGCGCAGATAACAACCGACCGAGGGCCAGATAAAAGGCCGCAAGGTGCGGCTCTGTCGGTCGGTTGTTTTTGTTTGGTTTTTTCGCTGATCCGGCAATGTGCGGCGTCCGCGCGCAATGTGCGCTGGCCTTTCAACACATTGCTGGAGCTGCCTTTTCCGCACATTGCCGAGGCCGGCCATGGCTGAGGAGAACGACTTCCAGCCCCGGCCAGGCCGCATCCGTTCCTCGCGTAGCCAGCGTGCGAAGCCCTTCGTCGCCCAGGCGCTCGCCGCCGCCCAGCGCGCCGGCGGCGGCATCTCGCGGCAGGGCCTGCTAAGATCAGGGAGCCGCTCGACCTTCGGGCGCGGCCGTGTTGCCAGCGTGCGGGCGAACCGCCTGCTGTCCGGCCGCTCCCGGCTGGTGACGGTCAAGACGCGCGTCGTTCGTCATACCGCGCGCTCGGGGACGCTCGGCGCCCATCTCGGCTATCTCCGGCGCGAGGGCGTCACCCGGGACGGGGAGAAGGCCCGGCTGTTTGGCCCGGACACCGACGATGCTGATCCCAAGGCCTTTGCGGAGCGGTGCGCGGAAGACCGCCACCATTTCCGGTTCATCGTCTCGCCAGAGGATGCGCCGGAGCTGGCGGACCTCAAGGAATACTCCCGCGAGCTGGTCGGCCAGATGGAAAAGGACCTTGGCACCAAGCTTGATTGGGTCGCCGTCGATCACTGGAACACGCAGCACCCGCACGTCCACATCATCGTGCGCGGCGTGGGCGACGACGGCCAAGACCTCGTCATCTCGCGCGACTACATCAAGGAAGGGATGCGCGCCCGCGCCCAGGACCTGGTCACGCAGGAGCTAGGGCTGCGCAGCGATCTCGATATCCGGCATGCGCTCGAGCGCCAGGTAGAGGCCGAGCGCTGGACGCAGCTCGATCGGCAACTGGCTCGCGATGCCGATCGGCACGGCGTCATCGACCTGGCCACCGTCGCCGGTCAGCAGCTCGATGAGTTCCATAGCCTGAAGGTCGGACGGCTACGGCATCTGGAGAGCCTTGGGCTCGCCCACCAGATCGGGTCCGGCCAGTGGAGCATGGACGAGGCCGCCGAGACGACGCTGCGCGAACTTGGCGAGCGCGGTGACATCATCAAGCGTATCCACCGCAGCCTGACCGAACGAGGCATCGAGCGGGCAACCGCGAGCTACGTTTTGGCCGGCGAGAGCCTCGAAGTCCCTGTCATCGGCCGGCTTGTCGATCGCGGTCTCGACGACGAGCTGAAAGGTACAGCCTACGCCGTCGTCGACGGCGTTGACGGCCGCACCCATCACATCAAATTCCCCGATCTCGACGCCGCCGGCGACAGTGCATCGGGTTCGATCGTCGAGCTCCGCACGTTCGACGACGCGCAAGGGCGCCGGCGCGTCGCGCTCGCCGTGCGATCCGATCTCTCCATCGAGAACCAGGTGGCCGCCAGCGGCGCGACCTGGCTCGATCGGCAAGCCGTCGCGCGAGACCCTGTGGCGCTCGGCCAGGCCGGCTTCGGCGCCGAGGTACGCGACGCCATGCAGCGGCGGGCCGAACAGCTCATCGAGCAAGGCCTCGCCGAGCGCCAGTCACGGGGCATAGTCTTCTCCCAGGGCCTGATCGGAACGCTTCGGCGCCGTGAGGTCGAAGCCTTGGGCGAGCGGCTCGCGGTCGAGACGGCGCAGCCGTTCAACAAGGCTACGGCCGGCGAGTATGTCGCTGGCGCCTACCGAAAGCGCTTCGCGCTCGCCTCGGGCCGCTTCGCCATGATCGACGATGGCCTCGGCTTCCAGCTCGTGCCCTGGACGCCCTCCCTCGAAAAGCAACTCGGTCGCCACGTCTCAGGCGTCACGCGCAGCGATGGCGGCGTCGACTGGGGCTTCGGCAAAAATAGAGGAATTGGCATATGAGCGACCCTTCGAGCATCAGATCACAGAACAGACTCGCGGGCATGTCCGCGACCAAGATCCTTTGGGGTCAGATCATCACCGTCTTCGCCATCGTCCTTCTGGCGATCTGGACAGCGACCGAATGGACCGCCTGGCGCCTCGGCTTCCAACCGGAGCTTGGACGGCCCTGGTTCGAACTGCTGCATTTCCCCTTCTATCTGCCCCCAGCATTCTTCTGGTGGTGGTTCGCCTATGATGCCTATGCGCCGTCCATCTTCATCGAGGGCGCTTACATCGCCTCGTCTGGCGGCCTCATTGCCGCAGCCGTCGCGATCGGCATGTCCGTATGGCGCGCCCGCGAAGCGAAGAACGCCGAGACCTACGGCTCCGCGCGTTGGGCGCAGCCGAAGGAGATCGAGCAGGCCGGCATGCTCGGGCCGGACGGCGTCGTGCTCGGCCGTCACGAGCGCAGCTATCTCCGCCACGACGGGCCGGAGCATGTGCTGTGCTTCGCCCCGACCCGCAGCGGCAAGGGCGTCGGCCTCGTCATACCATCGCTGTTGACCTGGCCGGGCTCGGCGATCGTCCACGACATCAAGGGTGAGAACTGGCAGCTCACGGCAGGCTTCAGGGCACAGCACGGGCGTGTTCTGCTGTTCGATCCGACCAACGCGAAGTCGTCCGCGTACAATCCGCTGCTCGAGGTCCGTCGTGGGGCGTGGGAGGTCCGCGATGTTCAGAACATCGCCGACATCCTGGACGACCCCGAAGGCAGCTTGGAAAAGCGCAATCACTGGGAAAAGACCAGCCACGCGCTGTTGGTCGGTGCGATTCTCCACGTCCTCTATGCCGAGGAGGATAAGACGCTTGCCGGCGTCGCCGCGTTTCTGTCAGATCCCAAGAGGCCGATCGAGTCGACCTTGGCGGCGATGATGAAGACCGCCCATCTCGGCGAGGCTGGCGTCCATCCCGTGGTGGCTTCGGCGGCACGCGAACTGCTGAACAAGTCGGGCAACGAACGGTCCGGTGTCCTCAGCACGGCCATGTCATTCCTCGGCCTCTATCGCGATCCCGTGGTGGCCGAGGTGACGCGGCGCTGCGATTGGCGGATTGGCGACATCGTCGCCGGCGACCGACCGACGACCCTCTACCTCGTCGTGCCGCCGTCGGACATCAATCGGACCAAGCCGCTGATCCGCCTGATCCTCAATCAGATCGGGCGGCGCTTGACCGAGGACCTGCAGGCCAAGGCAGATCGCCGAAGGCTGCTTCTGATGCTCGACGAATTCCCGGCGCTTGGCCGCCTCGACTTCTTCGAGTCCGCACTCGCCTTCATGGCAGGGTACGGGATCAAGAGCTTCCTGATCGCCCAGTCGCTGAACCAGATCGAGAAGGCCTACGGTCCGAACAACTCGATCCTCGACAACTGCCATGTGCGCGTCAGCTTCGCCACCAACGACGAACGGACCGCCAAGCGGGTCAGCGATGCGCTAGGCACCGCGACCGAGATGAAGGCGATGAAGAACTACGCTGGCAGCCGGCTGTCGCCCTGGCTCGGCCACCTCATGGTCTCCCGCTCGGAAACTGCGCGCCCGCTCCTGACGCCCGGCGAGATCATGCAGCTCCCACCCGCCGATGAGATTGTCATGATGTCGGGGCTCCATCCGATCCGCGCCAAGAAGGCGCGCTACTACGAGGACGCGCGCTTTCAGGAGCGCATATTGCCACCGCCCGTGTTGGCACGGCCGAAAGAAGGACGGCCTGACGACTGGACTGCCCGCCCGCTACCGCCGCGCCCTCCGGCGCCGGAGGTGCGCGAGGGCGAGGCGGCCGAGGACGATGATCCGAAAAATGCCGACCGCCGCCGGCAGCCGGAGCTGAGCCAAGACACCGTCGAGAAGAAGGAGCCGATCGAGAACGAGTTCGCCCTCGACCCGACCGACGAGTTGGAGGAGGACGCGCCCCGGATCGGCCGGATGAACGACCTGATGCAGGGTGTCGCCCGGCAGGCCTCGCTCGACCCCGGCGACGATCTCGGTTTGTGAGGCGCTTATGACAGCGCCAAAAAAGAAGGCTCAGGTCTCGGTCTATCTCGACCCCGAAGTCATGAAGGCGCTTTCCGCCTACGCCGCCCGGCGCGAGCAATCGATGTCGCTGATCGCTGAGGCGGCGATCGCTTCGTTCTTGTCCCCGGACGCGGACGAGCGGCGCGAAGCGGCCATCGCCAAGCGGCTCGACCAGCAGGATCGCCGTTTAGCGCGGCTCGAGCGCGATGTATCCATCGGTGTCGAAACCCTGGCGTTGTTCATTCGCTTCTGGCTGAACACGACGCCGCCGCTCCCCGAGCCGGCCGCCAAGGCTGCGCGCGCCCAGGCTGGCGCGCGATACGACCACTTCATCGCCACGCTTGGCCGGCGCCTGAACGAGGGTCCGAAGTTGCGGCAGGAAATTCCCGAAGAAGCGGGTGA